>CAIXDX010000242.1 GCA_903918335.1 uncultured Methylococcaceae bacterium
ATTAACGGCTTAACGGTATTAGAAATTGGTGGCAGTAGCTTTGGCGCACCGGCCCGAATTACCACAACTGTTTATCCGGGCTCCAGAGGTATTGTAGATATTGAAAGAGAAGCAGAATTAGGGCAAGCCATCCATTCAAAAGGTGTGATGATTTTAACCGGCTATTTAGGCCACTCTTATGCACAGCAATTTCCTTTGGCCATTTCTGCCAGTATCGCTATTGAACAATCTTATGGTTACATTGATGGGGATAGTGCGTCATTAGCGGAACTATGCTGTCTTATTTCAGCCTTAACTCGTACTCCGATTATGCAATCTTTCGCCGTCACCGGTTCGGTTAATCAATATGGAGAAGTACAAGCAGTCGGCGGCATTAATGAAAAAATAGAAGGCTATTTTAGACTTTGTAAAGCGAGAGGCCTAACAGGTGAACAAGCAGCCATTATACCCGCAGCGAATAAACGCAATTTAATGCTAAAGCAGGAAGTGATTGATGCAGTTGCAGAAGGCTTATTTGCCATTTATGCCGTAGAATCGGTCAACGAAACCTTGGAATTATTAACCGGTCAATACGCCGGTGAAGTCGATAATAACGGTTTGTATCCAGAGAACAGTATCAACTTTAAAGCGATCTCTCGTTTGAAAGAAATCTCTGATATGACGTCGGATGATGATAAAGAAGAAGCAGAAGCCTAAAAAAAGACTTATTTATCTCCTTCCGTCACGAGTACATCTATACCATTTTTCCTTAACCTAGACTGAACAGTATTTACGCTCTCAGTCTGGGTGTATGGGCCCATCTTGACGCGGTACCAATTAACATCACCCATTTTGCTTTTGTCTATTTTAGACTCAATACCCATAGCCGCTAACTTTAAACGTAACTCATCGGCTTCTTTAGCTGTTTTAAACGAACCGGCTTGCATTACGTAATGGGTTTCTTTAGCCTTACCCACTCGCTCTTCTCGTGCGCGCGTCTTAATCTCGTATTCAGGGACAATAACTTCTTTATCAGGTAATATCGTATAAAAATCAAACTGGGGGGGTTTAGGACCTAGATCAACAACAGGAACTGCCTTATCTTCTGCCTGGGACTTTGGGTCTTTCTGTTGTTCTACCGCAATGGATACTGAGGTATTTTCATCTTTCTTAAATAGCTTAGTGATCAAATAAGCCAAGCCTACTGCTATTAAAATAATAACAGCGGTAAGCAACATCCACTTCCATAGGCTCAAACTAGACTTTTGTCTGTAGTCGGGATTGGAGCGCCAGTTGTTTTTATCTTGAGCTCTTGATTTATAGTCTCTGGCCATTACATAGATTCAGGTGTATTAATATTTAAGAGATTTAATCCATTAGCCAACACTTGCTTGATTGCACAAACCAAATTCAATCTGGCATTACGCACCGCTGCATCTTCAACAAGGAATTGATGCGCATTGTAATAAGTATGAAACTCATGAGCTAAATCACGTAAATAATGTATTAATTGATGTGGCTCATACTGTAATGCGGCTTTTTCTAAAACCTCAGGGTAACGCGCTAAGGTACCTAATAAACTAATTTCATGTTCTTCATTTAATAGATTTAGATTTTCCATACCTAAGGCTATATTTCTGCTAAAGCCTTTTTCATCTAATTGACGTAAGACACTCCACACTCTTGCATGCGCATATTGAACATAGAATACGGGATTTTCATTCGATTTTGATGTCGCTAACTTTAAATCAAAATCCATGTGTTGTTCAGAACGACGCATCACATAAAAGAAGCGTGCGGCATCTTTGCCCACTTCACTACGTAACTCACGCAAAGTAACAAACTCTCCCGATCGCGTCGACATTTGTACGCGCTCTTCACCTCTATACAGAACAGCAAACTGCACTAATAATACTTTTAGCTTTGAGGCATCTGCGCCCAATGCTTGAATAGCCGCTTTAACTCTAGGCACATAGCCGTGGTGATCTGCACCCCATATATCGATAATCTGATCAAAGCCTCGATCTAATTTATTCATGTGGTAAGCAATATCGGAAGCAAAATAGGTATATTGACCATTCTCTCTCACAACCACTCGATCTTTTTCATCACCTAATCGACTCGATGCAAACCATGTTGCACCTTCTTGTTGGTAAAGATGTCCACCCGCCTCTAAACGAGCTAAGGCTTTTTGAACAGAACCATCATCCATCAAATCGCGTTCTGAAAACCACTGTTGATACTTAACACCAAATTCTTGCAAGTCGTCTTTAATATCATCCAAAATGTTTTCTAAACCAATTTGGAAAAAATCGCGATATTGCGAACCTAATAAGGTTTTGGTTCGCTCAATAATAGCATCTATATAAAGGTCTTTATCACCACCATCCGCTTCATCGGGGGGAATATTTTCTAACACCAACTCAATCGGACGACGATAATCATTACTTGAGTTAGCGTAAATATCATTGGCAATTTCGCGAACATAATCCCCGCGATAAGCATTACTTGGAAAGGTAACAACCTCGCCACAGGCTTCTAAATAACGTAACCAAACACTGGCCGCTAAGATATCCATTTGACGACCGGCATCATTGACATAATATTCACGATGCACATTAAAGCCAACCGCCTCCAACAAATCTGCCACAACAGAACCATAAGCAGCACCACGGCCATGTCCTACATGCAATGGCCCCGTTGGGTTAGCAGACACAAATTCAACCTGAATTTTTTTTTCTGCACCGACTTTACTTAATCCGTAAGCGTTGCCTTGCGCGTGTATTTGGCTAACAATTTGATATTGTGAATCGGGATTAATAAAAAAATTAATAAACCCCGGTCCTGCTATTTCAACTTTTGTAACCGCCTCATCTTGAGGTAACGCCGCAATAATTTTAAGGGCGAGTTCTCTAGGATTTAATTGAGCAGGTTTAGCTAATACTAAAGAGAGATTTGATGCAAAATCACCATGTTGAGCATCGCGCGCTCTGTCTATACTGATTTGGGGATTTAGTTCTGAGCTAATAATGCCCTCTGTTTTTAGAGCTGTAATAGCGTGTTGAATCAGGTCCTCTATTTTTTGTTTCATTGCTGCACTGCGAAGTAAAATCGGATAAATAAGCGTACATTATCCATTAAATTGCAACGTTTATCCATTCAAACAATCTTAATAGAGATCAACAGGATCTACATCCAATGACCAGCGGACTTTTTTTGCTTGTTTAAGTTTTGCTAATTCTGGCATTAAAACACTTAAAAAATGTTGTAGCTCATCCCTCCGAGCATTTTGAAACAACATTTGATATCGATATTGGCCCGCTCGCTTAGCCATAGGCGCCGCGACGGGGCCTAGAATCAAAGTATGACCGATTTTTATGTTTTGCATTAAATCAGCCAAGGCATCGAAGAATAACTTAGGCGCAGTAGAATCTAATGCCTGCACCCTCAGCAAAGCCTGATAACTATAGGGAGGTAATGCGGCTTCTCGCCGTTCTTGCAATACCTTTTTAGCAAAGCTATTGTAACCTTGGGTGATAAGGGTCGTTAATAAAGGATGCTCCGGCTGTCTCGTTTGCATAATCACCTTACCCGGTTTTTCTGCACGACCAGCGCGACCTGATACTTGCACAATCATCTGCGCCATTTTCTCTGAAGCATGAAAGTCGATACTAAACAGTCCGCTGTCCACATCCAAAATAGCGACCAACGTAACATTGGGAAAATGATGGCCCTTTGCGAGCATTTGGGTGCCTAAAATAATATCAACTACCCCGTCATTTATTTGTTGTAAATAATTTTCTAAAACACCTTTACGCTGAGTGGTGTCCCTATCTAATCTAACAATGACTTTATCGGTAAACAAATCGGCTAATACTCTTTCGACTCGCTCAGTACCTAAACCCAAGGGGGTTAACTGACCACTCTGACAATCAGGACACTGCTTTAATAAGAGCTGTTCTTGCTCGCAATGATGACAACGCAAACGACCTTCATCATAATGTATGACCAAATTCGCATCACATCGTAAACATCTAGCCACCCAACCACAACCATGGCAGATCAATGTCGGCGCAAAACCCCGTCTATTTAAAAATAACAAGACCTGCTCTTTTTTGACTAAGGTTTTTTGCATTTCTGAGATTAACGCATCAGACAAACCTTCTTTTATCGCTTTATTTCTAATATCCATTAATTGCAAAGCCGGCTCTATAGAATTGCCGGCCCGTTCAGGTAAATGCAATAAATCATAACGTTGCCGTTGGGCATTGTATAAACTCTCTAAAGAGGGGGTGGCTGAACCCAATACCACAGGAATCGCTAACGATTTAGCGCGCACCATAGCCACATCTCTAGCTGAAAATCGAAAGCCTTCTTGCTGTTTAAAAGAGCCATCATGCTCTTCATCTAAAATAATCAAACCTGGCCTTATTAAAGGTGTAAATAAAGCCGAACGAGTACCCAACATAACGGAGCACTGCCCTGTCTGCATTTGTAACCATGCTATTTGACGTTGTTTATCAGTGAGTTTAGAGTGAGATACAGCAATATTAACTGCAAAACGATGTCTAAAGCGTGCTTCGAGTTGAGGTGTTAAAGTGATTTCAGGTACTAACACCAACACCTGTAAGCCTCGTTCTAAAACGGCTTGAATAATCTGCAAATAAACTTCGGTCTTACCACTGCCTGTGACCCCTTCTAATAAAAAGGCTTTAAAACGACCCAATTGGTTACATACGCTACTAATAGCTAATTGTTGCTGTGGATTACAAATTAAAGCTGGATTTCTAAGGACTTTTTTTGGAGCAACATAAGGCTTCTTAACATCAGACTGTCTTAACAGTTGTTGCGTGATTAATGCGTTAAGCGCTGGACGCCAATGCGGATTCCATTCTGCTAGCGCGGTTTCTGAAAGACTATCATTACTTGCCTGAAACTTGTCTAAGAGACTTTTTTGTTTGGGTACGCGCTTTAAAGCCGTTGGATCGGCTGTTCTACCTAATTCTGTTAAACAAAAGTACTGTTCTTCTTTTAAAACAGCTGACTTACCTTGTCTTAAAGCTGTAGGAAACGCTGTACTGACAACATCACCTATGGGATGGTGATAATACTGACTCGCCCATTTTAATAAGCGCAAATCTTTAGCTGATAACAAAGAATAATGATCTAAAATTCGTATCACCGGTTTTAGCTTACTGATATCAATATCGCTCTGCTGAGTAATTTCTAACAAATAAGCGATCTTTTGCCCCTTACCAAAGGGCACTTCCAATCTTACTCCGGGAACTAGCGTGCTTAAATCGATATCTATCGGCGCTAAATAATCAAATAAACGATAAACAGGGACTTGAATAGCAACTCTAAAAATTACCGGACTAATAGAGGACATCACTAATAAAACTTATAGAATAAACTTATTCTTTAGCCGTATTCCAAATCTGCAAAAAACTCAAAGTCGCTAATATTAAAAAAGCTAACAAAGTCCAAACTGGCATACTAAAACCTAACAAAGTCCAGTCCACTTTAGCGCAGTCACCTGTACCACTTAACATAAACTTTAAAGTATCAAACAAAGGAAAATACTCGAGCATATAACTTAATTCTGGTCCGCACTCGGGTACCTTATCAGCGGGTAAATGTTGTAACCAAACATGTCTTGTTGAAATTGAAGCACCCAATAATGCAGTTATAGTACCTGCCATTGCATAGCGTTTAACACCCACTGACTTGGGATTATGTAACGCCGCAATTAAAAAAACAATTCCCGTAAAAAAAATAGCGATGCGCTGAGAAATGCACAAGGGACAAGGCTCTAAGCCTTGAACTAATTGAAAATAAGCGCCCATGCCTAATAGACCCGCGCAAGCCAAAAAGCCTAAGAAAAACCAAATTCTAGCGTTAAATTTTAGTGCAGTAAACATATTGAATATCTCAATAAAAGGTTTTTAAAACTCAATAGGAGCGATGATTTATAAAACGGAGAGTCTGTTGAAAGGGTGCTACTTAAAACAACTAATAAACACCCTTAAGAAACATTATAACGAGTTGAATCACTTTAAAAAAGTAATCTCTAAGAGAGATAACAAAACTAAAGCTTATTTTTTAATGAAGTAGTAATAACCACCGTATTTACCCTTTAAAGTCATCGCGTTATCAGCCAAATCAATCACTGTAAAAAGATCAAAACGACTACTACCAATAATGGCTACTTTTAATTTTCCTTCATCTACATCATAAGCAACCGGGGCTTGATCATAGTAAGTTCCTTCACGTGGTATATGTAAGATGGTCACTTTGCCATCTTTAAAAACCCAGGTATCTTCTCTATCTATAGATTGTTTATCCGTTAATGAGTTCTTTGTTGTCTGTAATTTCCAAGTACCTTGTACCTCTTCTTTAGTTTGCAGAGTAACATCTGCAGAAACCACCGATCCAAAAGACGCTAACACTAATATGAGTGCAGCTTTATGCATTGTTTTCATTATTATTGTCCAATGAGCGACTAAAATTTAGTCGATTCATTCTACGCTTAAAAACAACGGTGCTGGGGGAGATTATTTTTTAAACTTAACCACCTTATTCAAAGGACTTAAGTTAATCTCGTCAATTACGATGTTATTAGGTGAGTTTAAAACATAGATAACGGCTTCTGCGACATCGTCTGGGACAATGCTATTGCTCTTATGATCACCTGGCTCAAAACTCAATTCATCAAAGAAAGGGGTTTTTACCATGCCCGGATTTATTAAACTCACCCGCACATTGCTTTTACCACAATCTTCTCTTAGCGCTTGCGTAAAGCCACGTAAGGCAAATTTACTCGCACAATACAAAGCCCCATTACGACTACCTTTTAAAGCTGCTTCAGACCCTATGTAAATTAAATCACTCTGTGCTTTACGCTTTAAATCTGGTAATAAAGCTTTCGTTAAATAGACTTGGCTAGTAAAGTTAAGCGTCATTAAGGCGTCAATTTGCTGATAAGAGAACTGTTCTATTGCGCCGAACCGTCCCTTGCCTGCACAAAAAATTACCGCATCAATCGTTGGATAAGCTTGTTGAAGTTCTTTTATTTTCTGAGACAAAACATCTAATTGAGTTAAATCTAAGGCTATCGGTACAAAATCAGAGTACTCCATGAATACTTGATTCGCTTGTCTAGCAATGCCCAGCACAGTATGACCATATTTTAATAATTGCTCCGCTACAGCTAAACCAATGCCAGAACTAACTCCGGTAACTAAAATGGTGCGACTTAAAGTGTGCATGGAAAAAAAACCGATGGAGGAATGTAACTTAAAAGCTGCTCGGTACAATAGCTCATCATTTCTTGTTCTAAGTCCTGTTTATAAGACACCATACCTTGCTGATTTGATAAAGGACTCATAAACAATCTTTCCCCTGGATACAGTTTATGAATCTTCTTAAAATAGCTTTCGGGCAATCTAAAAGTACCTAAACTCACGGAGTGTAATTGCTGCGGGTTAATCTTAGAAAAAACCTGCTCGAACAAGCGCTGATATTGTGCTTGATAACCCGTTTGATAAATTAGCGGATCAAACCGTAAACCTATTTGCCAACCCTGAGCCTGAACTTTGCACAAAGCCTCAAGCCGTCGCTCTAAAGAGGGGGCTTTATCTTCTACTTTAGTAGCAATTTCATCAGGATTTAAACTAAAGGCTACAATACAACGCGTAAAAGGTTCTCTATTAAGTAAACTTCTCACTTGCGTACTTTTAGTGCGTAACTCTAACCACGCATTAGGGATCTGCTCAAAGACTGGTAGAAATTGCTCAGCAAACCCAGTCACCGGTTCTAGCGCTAAGCTATCGCAATCATAACCCGAGAAGAAATGCACTGGCTTATCAGGAAACTCTGCGCAACGCTCTTTAATATCGGCTTGGAAGTCTTCGTAATTAACAAACAACACATAATTAGCCGACTGATACATGCCCTGTAAAAAACAATAACGACAGTCATACAAACAATTAAGCATGTGTGAGAAATAATAATTATGTTCAGCCCCTACACCATATCCAGCAGGGGCAAGCATCGTAAAATGCTTATATTTCTCCGCCAATATTAAAGCTGGCTTTTGTTTTTGCAGTCTAAAGTTCTGCGCTTTAGGATTAAATACCTCCCCATAACGGCCACAGGTTATTTTATTAGCCTTTGGAAATCGCGCCAAAATCTCTAATACTCGCGGATGCTGTAAGATATTTTCTTCTATGTAGATGGTTTCAATCATGCCATTATGTTTTACAAATGTGTTTTTCACTTACGCATTTTATAGGAAAACACTTGCGAATTATTATGCTGGCCTTATATAGGTTAAAATATGTTTAACTTAAGCAACCTTTATTAAAAATGAATACACAGAAAATTGGTTTTATCGGTGGAGGCAACATGGCCTCTAGTCTGATCAGCGGCTTAATTGCTAGTGGTCATTCTTCTCAACATATTTGGGTTTCAGATATTAACCCAGACAGTTTAAAAAACTTAGCTAATAGCCTAGCGGTAAACACTACAACTGACAATTCTGAAGTTATTAATGCGGTTGATGTTGTTGTTTTAGCAGTAAAACCTCAAATTCTTAAAGAAGTCGCGGAAAAAGCCGCACCTTTAATTCAACAAAATAAATCATTGGTCGTATCAATTGCCGCAGGTATTAGTCAAGCCAGTCTAAGCCAATGGTTAGGCTCAGACATTGCTATTGTACGTTGCATGCCTAATACCCCCGCTCTTGTATTAACCGGCGCCACAGCATTACATGCCAACGCTAAAGTCAGTGCAACTGAACATGATCTTGCAGAAAGCATTATGCGTTCTGTTGGCATTGCCCTATGGGTCGAAGAAGAAAGTGAATTGGATGCAGTTACTGCAGTTTCTGGTAGCGGACCTGCTTACTACTTTCTTTTAATGGAAGCCATGGAAAAGACCGCCATGGAACTGGGGCTAACAAAAAACACCGCTCGTCTCTTAGTACAACAAACCGCCCTAGGAGCAGCAAAGATTGCTTTAGAATCAACTGAGTCTCCAGAAGAATTACGTAAAAGAGTAACCTCTCCAGGAGGCACTACTCAAAAAGCTATCGAAACTTTTGAGGCAGGTGGCTTCAAGGAATTAGTTTCAAAAGCTTTACATGCAGCTAGAAATCGATCCATTGAAATGTCTAAACCCGCGGAGAAAAGCTAATGGGTTCAACCTACTTTACCGATCCACTGATATTTTTAATAGACAGTGTATTTTCACTTTATATTTTAGCCGTGTTATTGCGTTTCTTATTACAATGGGGTGGCGCCGGTTATTACAATCCTATTCTGCAATTCTTAGTCAAAATTACGCATCCACCTTTAAAGTTATTACGTAGATTTGTACCATCAGTAGGTAGAATTGATACCGCATCACTGATACTCATATTGGCATTACAGATGTTATCGGATGCTTCAATTCGTTTTTTATTGGATGGAGGCATGATTAATATGGGTGCATTGGCCATTACATCTGTTGCCCAAATAATTTCAATGCTACTCAATGTTTTGGTATTTAGCATTTTTGCTAGAGCGCTACTAAGCTGGGTAAATACAGGTACCTTTAGTTCTGCTGACTCAGTACTAAGAACCATCACAGAACCTGTATTAGATGTTTTTAGACGTGTTATACCGTATTTGGGTGGTCTTGATTTATCGCCGTTAGCAGCATTAATGGTCCTGCAGATGGCAAAGATGGTTATCTTGCCACCTTTATATCAACTCGCGAGCTTAATCGCTTAAAGCTATTTGAAACCGAGTAGCGCGGCTCTTTTTTGTTTAGCGCGCTCGGCTTTTTCTTGAATTTCTTGCTCTATTCGTAGATTTTTTGCCTCGAAACGACTTCTGGCTATCTGGGCATTCGCATACTTCTGAGTTTTAAAAAAATCCAACTCAGTTTCAACAATCGGCTCAACTTCAAGCATCTCAATACAATCAACAGGACATGGGGATACACACAGTTCACAGCCTGTACATTCTGAAGCTATCACAGTATGCATAAACTTAGCCGCCCCTAAAATAGCATCAACTGGACAAGCCGCAATACACTTAACACATCCTATACAATCTTCTTCAATAATAAAAGCGACTTGCTTGGGCTTATGCTCACCAAACGTTGCGTTTAGTGGTTTAACAGGCACTGACAGTAGCTTAGCTAATTGTTCAATACCCGCATCTCCACCCGGAGGGCATTGATTTATATCAGCGCCGCCTGAAGCAATGGCTTCAGCATAAGGACGACAACCCTTAAAGCCACATTGACGACATTGTGTTTGTGGCAAAATTGCATTTATTTGTTCTATCACGCGCTATTTAAACTATTTCTTTTTGCCAAACAAACCACTAATCATCGCTTTTGTTTTAGCAATATCATTTTTTACAAAATCAATTGGATTTTGTTCAGGAGCAGGCTCATAAGGTTCTATTTCTACTTCTGGAGTTAACACTATCTCAGGTTCAATTTTACGCTCAACTGCTGGGACGGTTACTTCAATAGACGCAGATTCCTCAACCGACTCAACCGTTTTTTTACCTAATAAGCCTTTAAACTTCCCAGAAAACCCAGAAGAAGGTTCTTTTAGTTCTACAACTGGCGCGGGTACTTCTACCTTAACTGGCTCCGATATCCTTTCAATAGGAGCCTGAACAAGGACCGGTTCAACTTCTGCTTTACCGCGCCCGAACATGCCTTTCAATTTACCCAAACCCAACGATTTATCTTCTTTAACCGGTTGCTCAACTACTTTAGGCTGAGCTATTTCTAAAGAAGCAGATGTTACTTCAGGTTTTACTGTCTCAATCTCTGGTAAATCTACTTTAACTTCTAAGACTTTCTCAGGTCCTTTAGCAAATAACCCCTTAAATTTAGAAGATAAACCAGACTCTTTAGGCTCTGGAGATGAATCTTCTTTATTTTCTAAGGGCATCGAAATGTCTTCTGAAACCGTATTCGGTTCACTAACCACTATTACTGGTGCTGGTTCAACAATCTCCTGCTGCTGAGGCGCTGCTGCTTCTACCACTGGCTCTATTTTATTTTTCTCCAATTCTGCAATTAAACGGTCTTTAGCCACCAATGCTTCTTGTAACTCAGCAGATTGCTGATGATTATTAGAAGTTGCTTGTAATTGTTGCTCTAATAAAGGAATGCGCGCCAACTCTGCTTGGCTCTGAGCTAAAGCCTCTGCGACTGCTTGTTCTGCTCTTTCTTGTTGAATTTTTGCAATCGATTTTTGATCTTCGAGCGCTTGTTCTAATTTTGAAAGTTGATCTTGTTGCGAGACCAAAGTCGTTTGTAATGTATCTCTTAAGGCTTCTAATTCTCTACGTTGTAAAGTTTCGACTTGATAAGCTTGATCTAATTGCGCTTTTGCTTGTTGTTCACTTTGTAAACGCGTGGCCAATAAATTAGTCACTCGATCATGCTGTTGCCACACACCTTCGGCTTTAATATCACCCGTTAAAGGCACAGGACGCTCACCTAAATCAAATCGAGTCGCTAAAGATTGAATCAAACTTGAAACTTGTTCGTTACGCAGATTAACTAATGCTTCATGATTTTTAGCCCGCTCAGTTTCAACTTCTGCGGTCTTCTGGGCTTGTTGCATTTGCTCAGTATTAACAACTAACTCGTCTTGTATTACTTTCAATGCTTGCTGAGCGTTCGACAATTGCTCCAACAAATTTGTTTTTTCTGCACTATAAAATTTTTCATTTATGCGAATTCTTCTTTTTAAGAAACTTACTCTTAAGCTATACAATATTGCCGTTAATAAAAACACAACACCCGCGGTTATACCTGCGTTAATTTGATTAATAAGCGCCCAAGCTAACCAATCAGAATAATATTGATCAATAATAGGTAAATAAGTTTCCATAAAATACGTTTCTCAATAAAAGTAATAAGCGTTTTGAATTTCGCTAGTCAATAACATCTGTGAATTCTTTTCAAGGGTACCTTATACAATAACTTTAGAGGATTGCAAAAAACAAATGTCTGTTTGTTCACTCAATATGCCTCTCTAGATTTAGAATTGATATTAAAATTCAATACCTTGTTCAGCTTTAATACCCTGCTCAAAAGCATGCTTAATCAATGTCATTTCAGTAACAGTATCCGCTATTGCGATAACTTCAGATGCAGCACTACGACCAGTTAAAATTAAGTGGCTCCACGAAGGTTTTTCATTCTTGATAAAATCAGCTATCTCCTGTCCATCCAGCCAACCATATCCACAACAATAATTAATCTCATCTAACAACACTACATCAAACTTGCCAGAACGAATCTTTTCTTTACTTAATTCCCAAATAGCTTGCGTCGTTTTAATGTCTTGTTCGGGGTTTTTAGTATCCCAAGTAAAACCATCCCCTAAGGCGTGCCATTCTATGTTATCAAAACGCGTAGCCGCTTTCTGCTCACCAGTTTGCCATTGACCTTTTATAAATTGAATCACGCAAATGTTCATACCCCAGCCTGCCGCGCGAAAGACCATGCCTAAAGCACTAGAGGACTTACCCTTTCCTTCACCCGTATTAACTACCACTAACCCATGTCGCCGTTCTCTCGATTTCATATTTGCGTCTCTAATTTAAATAAACACCAAGAAAAGATAATAATTTTACAGTAGCGATCACGCCTATAGCTTTCAATCATGATAAAGTTACCTTATTCTTACAACCCTCATTGTAACCTTAAAAAAACACATTATGACCCAAGCAACTGTATTATTTTCTGACGCTAAACAAGTTATTCCCGGCGGAGTTAACTCTCCAGTACGTTCATTCAGTGGTGTTGGCGGCACTCCCGTTTTTATTGATCATGCCACAGGGCCTTACATAACAGACAGCACTGGAAAACAATATATTGATTACGTTGGCTCATGGGGCCCAATGATTTTAGGCCATGCCCATCCAGAAGTGATCAATGCTGTAAAAGTCGCCGCAGAAAAAGGTTTAAGCTTTGGCGCGCCCACTGAAGTAGAAACCCTGATGGCACAACGGGTTTGTGAGTTAGTTCCTTCCTGTGATTTAGTCAGAATGGTCAGTTCAGGTACAGAGGCAACCATGAGTGCAATTCGCCTAGCAAGAGGGTACACAGGTCGAGATAAAATCGTTAAATTTGAAGGTTGCTATCATGGACATTCAGATTCTCTATTAGTCAAAGCGGGATCTGGCGCCTTAACTTTTGGGGTACCTAGTTCACCGGGAGTACCTGCCTCTGTTGCAGCAGACACCATCACCTTAACTTTTAACGATTCAGAAGCCGTCAAACAACTCTTTTCTGAAATAGGTGATCAAATTGCTGGCATTATCGTAGAACCAGTAGCCGGTAATATGAATTGCATACCACCAGTACCCGGATTCTTGGAAACACTGCGTCAGGTTTGTGATGAGCATAACAGTGTATTAATTTTTGATGAGGTTATGACTGGCTTTAGAGTGGCTTTACATAGCGCTCAAGGCTTATATAACATCCAGCCTGATTTAACAACCTTAGGAAAAATTATCGGTGGCGGCATGCCCGTTGGAGCTTTTGGTGGAAAACGTCAGATTATGGAGCACCTAGCTCCGTTAGGCCCTGTTTATCAAGCAGGTACCTTGTCAGGTAATCCTGTAGCGATGGCCGCCGGCTTAAAAACCCTAGAACTCATTGCGAAACCCGGTTTTTATGAAAGTTTAACGTTAAAAACTACAAAATTAACCACCGGTTTGAAAGAACGTGCACAAAAAGCGGGCATTGCCTTAAGCACCAATCAAGTCGGCGGCATGTTTGGGGTTTTCTTTACTCATGAGCCCAAAATCTCTAGCTTTAAACAAGTCATGCAATGTGATCAAGCCTTATTTAAACGCTTTTTCCACGCCATGTTAGACGCAGGGGTTTATTTAGCACCTTCAGCATTTGAAGCTGGTTTCGTTTCTGCGGCTCATACGGATGCCGATATAGAAAAAACCTTGGACATTGCCGAATCAGTATTTAAAAACCTATAAGCAACATGTAGCCAGTAAGATTTTTGAAGAACGCAATCGACAATTTACTGAGCACAAAAAAAAGGCACTTAACTAATTTAAGTGCCTCATAGTGGCAACACACAGGAGATTGAACGAACTTTGTAATAGTTAAAGCAGTTACTATGCCAACCCATAAAAACCTGCTACGGGTTAAGTACTGCCGCCCTTAAACTCACTAATCCAACCTTTTTACGCTCCATCATGAGTCGATTTTAAAGACCATAATCAGTCAATGCACCCATTTGGAGCAGAGACACGCAAAAAAACCCATGTTATCCGCGCGCCATTTATCATTTAAGCCCCCATCCAGCATGTCTAAAACATTACTAAGTCCCTATTGGGTGTTAGAATAGCGACAAAAACCCCACCCTCGTTAACATTTATAACTATTTGAGGATACTATGCGGAACATGAAGTTTTTACCCGCGATTATTGGCGCATTATTGCTCATTGCGATCATTATCTTTATCGCATTCCATTTTATCTTTCTTGATCTGTTTGTTGACCTTTGGTGGTTTCAATCTCTAAAACTGGAGCCCTATTTCTGGCAAAGACTACTCTATAAATTTTTCCTTTCTGGAGGGGTAACGCTTTTCTTTTTTACCATCTTCTTTTCCCACTTCTGGATTGCTTCACGATATTTAGGCATTTCAGCCTCTGCTGAAATCGAAGCAAATGCCGATCGTCATCAAAAGTTTCAACGCTTTGCAGACGTCTTCATGAATGGCTCAGCAAAGGTGTATACGCCGATCTCTTTAGCGCTCGCTATTTTTATCGCCATCCCTTTTTATACCGAATGGGAAACCGCTCTACTCTTCTTTTTTGGTAACAACTCGGGCGTTAAAGAAAGCATTTACGGTAACGACATCAGTTTTTATATGCTGTCTTACCCCTTATTTGTACTTATTCAAAAAGAATTACTGATCACAGCCGGCGTACTATTTTCTGGTATTGGCTTGTTATATTGGTTAGAACATAATTTTATTCCCAACCAAAATAAAGAATACCCGATCGCCGCTAAGATTCATTTATCCACATTGCTGGCTTTTGTGATTGGCTTTGTCGTTTGGGGCTTTATGCTTAAACGCTTTAGCTTACTTTATACTGAAACTCATGAGCCTATTTTCTATGGCCCTGGATTTTTAGAGATTTTTTATGATTTAAAAGTTATCTGGCTAGAGATCATTACCTTTATAGCGACCACCGTTTCTTTGGCGCTACTTATTTTCTCACCTCAACACAGTGTTAAAAAACCATTTTTTATCTCCCTAGCTCTTTTCCTAGGGGCGATAGCTTTACCGCATATTAATTTTATTCCAAATGCTATTAATCGATATTTCGTTAACCCAAACCCCGTATCGAGTAATAAAGCGTATATGCAACAAAACATAGACGCAACGCTTGCAGCCTACAAATTAAATAAGATCAATACCGTCGATGTCTCAATTAAGCTTAACGCAACTCAGGACATTGAAACTTGGGGCACCCAAAAACGCTTTGAAAATATTCCAGTCTGGGACAGAGAATATATTGTCGATAGCTATAAACAACTACAGGAAATTAGACCCTATTACAAAATACTTTCTGTCGATGAAGATCGCTATTTTATTTTAGACCATACCCGCCAAGTTAATTTAGCGGCACGAGAAGTGAATACCACAAAACTGCCTCCAGAAGCGCAAAATTGGGAAAACATACATTTACGTTATACCCATGGCTACGGTGCCGCTGTTACGCCAGCGGCACAAGATGCGAATAAACCATTAGTCTGGTATTTACGTGACTTAAGCATGAATTCTGATGTCGGTTTTAAAGTTGAAACCCCCGACATATATTACGGACTAGAACAATATGATTACGCAATAGTCCCCAATAAACTCAACATCGAAGATATCACCAGCTCTGACCCTAGCGTCATTTTGCCTTATCACGGTGAAGGGGGTATCTCCATGCCTTCTTTGTTTAAAAAAGGCTTGTTATCCTTATACCTTAAGGATGAAAAGATTTTCTTCTCAAAGAACATCAGCAAAGAAAGCAAAGTCAAAATACATCGTAATATCACAGAAAGAGTTAATAAAATTGCACCTTTCTTACGTTTAGATAAAGATCCTTACTTAGTTATTAATAAAGATCGTTTTTACTGGATACAGGACGCTTATACCGTTTCTGATAAATACCCCATATCTCAACCCCTTAATTATGCGTTCTTAGATGAGAAACAAAACTTTAACTACATTCGCAACTCAGTCAAAATTGTGGTTGATGCTTATGATGGCGACGTAGACTTTTATATCTCTGACCCAGAAGATCCGGTTGTTAACGCCTATAACAATGCATATCCGCATTTATTTAAAAATCTGACAGAAATGCCTGCGGAACTAAAACAACATCTTCGTTACCCGCGAGATTTGTATTATCTGCAAATGAAAATATACGCAAAATACCACCAAGAAAGTCCTGAATTGTTCTACGAACAAGCAGAAACTTGGGCTCAAGCCAACGTAAGGGGAGAACCAGTTCAACCTTATTATCAAACAATGGACTTTGGGAACTGTAACGATTCCGAAGAGTTCGTCTTAATTGAACCCATGACCCCTGTTAACCGCACTAATCTCAGTATGATTGGCGTTGCCGGTACGATGGATAAAACAATTTGTGATGGTAGCTACAATCCAAATATTACCGTTTATAAGTTTGGTAAAGATATACAGGTTAATGGCCCTGCTCAAATTGAAGCTTTAACCCAACAAGATCCAGAAATATCTGCCCAATTTACCTTATGGGGCCAATACGGTTCAGTCGTCGAAATGGGCAGAATGATTATTATGCCTATGGGACATACCGTACTTTATGTACAACCGATTTATATCGCATCGACTAAAGATAAAATGCCACAACTAACACGTATTATCGTCTCTATCGGTAACGAAACTATTATGGACACCAATCTATGGTCGGCTTTTAATCGTTTAAAACAAATTTTTATGAAAAATGCCGCCGAAAGTGATGGAACAGAAACGCCCAAGTCAATCATAACGCAATAAAACCTAAGCACTTTAATGCTCACATCCAAGTGATGTGAGCATTAAATTCATCACTCCTAAGACAACCATTCAACGGCGTTCAAGCAAGAGTCGCGTTATCAACATCTCCGTCATCATTCCTACCTTCAACCGATGTTCACAGCTTAAACGGGCCTTGCAATCGGTATTGCATCAATCACTCCAGCCCTTTGAAATCATTGTGATTGATGATGGTTCTACGGATGATACGAGCTTAATGCTAAGTGAAGAATTTCCTCAAATTAAAACCCTCTACCAAACAAACCAAGGTGTTAGCGGCGCCAGAAACAAAGGTATCCAAGCATCGACTGGAGACTGGGTTGCATTATTAGACTCAGATGATGAATGGTTACCTACTAAATTAGCGCAACAAGTGTCTGCTTTAAAACAGCAACCTCATTATAAGATTTGTCATACTGAAGAAATCTGGATACGCAATGGCGTGCGCGTTAATCTGAATAAGCAGTACCAAAAAAAAGGTGGCTGGATTTTTAATGACTGTTTGCCGTTATGTGCTATTTCGCCATCAACCGTTTTAATTCATCGTTCGATATTTGAAGAGGTGGGTCTCTTCGACACAGATCTCCCCGTTTGTGAAGACTACGATCTATGGCTACGCATTAGCGCAAAGTACCCCGTCTTATTAATTACCGATCCACAAATAAAAAAATACGGTGGTCATGCAGATCAACTTTCCCAACAACTCTGGGGTATGGATCGATTTCGGATTCAAGCTTTAAAAAAGATTATTGAATCTCGACAGTTATCACCGGAACAACAACAAGCCACTACAGAGATGCTAGTAAAAAAAGCCAGTATTTATCTTATGGGTGCGAATAAACGCGGCAAAGCAGATGAAGTAGATCATTATCAACAACTTATTGCACAGCATCAAGTTGACTACACCACCGCGTTTTAAGAAAATAACCCCATGATAAAACATAGACTCACCTGCCATCCAGCAACACCCGCTTCGCTCGTGAGTCAGTTAACAGCAACGATTTCTGAATTAACTGAAGCCCGTATTAAAATCAGTTTTGAAGTAGCTGGGGATTTAAACCAGCTCTTGATTCCAAAGCAACAAACACCTAACTCCAGAGATAACTTATGGCAACATACCTGCTTTGAATTCTTTATAGCCCAAGCAGAATGCGAAAACTATTATGAATTTAATTTCTCGCCCTCTACCTTATGGGCGGTTTATGCTTTTGACAGTTACAGAATTAGACGCGAATGGACTACTAACGAAGCGCCTAACATCAGCGTCAGTCAAACCCTGGACCACTATCAACTGGATGCCGTTATAAATTTAGCTGACTTACCCCTAGTAAACAAACAGGATTCTTGGTTAATAGGATTAACAGCGGTATTAGAAACTCAACAAAATGAACACTCGTATTGGGCCTTAAAACACCCTGAAGTACAGCCTAACTTTCATCATCGTAATGGCTTTATCCCTTTCTCAACACTCGCCTAAACCTATGAAATTTGGTATTGACCGCTTACTTGAAAACAACCAACTAAGACAACCTCTTGTCGGTAAACGCCTTGCACTACTAGCTCACCCTGCTTCGGTTACCCAAGATTTAACGCACAGTTTAGACGCTCTCGCTAACCTACCCGATCTAAATATAACCGCTGCGTTTGGGCCTCAACA
>CAIXDX010000243.1 GCA_903918335.1 uncultured Methylococcaceae bacterium
ACAAAGCAAACATCTGCTAAATGGCTATTAAAATTACCCACCAAGTGACGAGATTGACTCATGTGTATACCATGATCACCCCAATAACTGCAGAGATAATGCCCAAAAATACCTTTACCCACGCCTTTTTCGCCACAAAGCACTGGTGACGCACCTGCTGGTTTATCAGGGTATTGAAAGGTAAACGCGATCCAGTTATACAGATACTCTTGCAATTCTTTATTACCATCGCAGATGATCTTATCAATATGATCATACACTAAGCTGGTATCCGCGCCAGCTATTGGTTCAACAGTATACCCACGCCATGTATTGTAATACTCAGGAGGTAATTTCCTCGCTGGCGCAAATACCACACCACCTGTATAGCAGACACATGCTGGATGTTTAGACCATGCCGTAACCACATCTTGTAAGATCGGTTCACCATCTTTTTTCTTCTCACCCACTTGTATCATTTGATTACCATGGATCAATTTAAGATCATTAATGCTAATAAACTCGTACGATTCTCTGTTTTCATGATGAACACTGGGAGGTACTTTACGCATTACCTTATGTTTACCACCAATTAACGTTTGGGTATGGGCTTTGTTAAATTGTTCAACATGCAGATTTAACTCAATATTCCATTCAGGCAATGTTTCTTTTAATTTAAAAACACCCCCCCCTTTAGCAAAGCTATGGATAACAGCTTGTTCTTTATCGGTGTAGATAATGGATTTACCGAATATACTGTTATTGATAGGATCAGCACATCCTTTACCGTGATAATTAGTTGGATTATCGAGAATGGTTTGAACGGTAACTTCTTCACCAGTATCAAGCAAAATAACAGTTTGCCCATATAAATCACCATTAATGGCACTTTCTACAAGATAGGCAACGTTTTTGCTCTTCATATTGGTTAAGCACTGCTGCATTTCTTGCGTTTTATCCAGAATATAGTGCTTCTTAACTTCAGCCGCCTCTTCAGCTACAGCTTCTGTTAATGCTTTAACTGTTGCACTAAAAGTTACCCACTCAGCCTCTGATAATGCAGGAATCGATGCGGATTTCAACATATAGCCAAGATACGCATTGAATGATCGATGCTGAGTAATAGCAGGATTTTTAATAATCGCACCCCCTTCAAAAATTGGTTGATTAGAGGTTTTTAATGCCATATCAACCAACGATCTGATCAAAATCTTGCCATCTTTGGTAATAAGAGCATACCCATATCCAGCATTCACACAGCGCACATGCAAGCACTCTAGTACTCTGGGAATGTAAGACGCGTTATCAATCGGTATAAACGTATGCACACCTTTTAACCCAGAGTTAACCCCCTTATATTCAACATAACTGCTGGCAGAACTCGAACTAAACTTGAAAGCTGGCTTCAAATTTGGTTCTATGCGATGAAATGTATGATGTAAATCCTCAAGATTATTAATACCCTTGAATTTATTAATAGAATCCGTATCGATACACATGACACCAGCACTTCTAGAGAATGGGAATAATTCCTTACTACGCGTTGCATCATCAGGGCACTTGCCGGATGTTAATGTTTGATTAACGCCTTGCACAATAAATTCACCAGCCGTCATTGATTCTATATAATCAGGCAACTGATCATAGGGCAGGGTAATCGTTTGATATTCCCCATGCCAGAAACTACCGCACGTAGATTTTTCCACCTTATCATCGACCACATCAAAACATTTGGCCGTTTTTTTATCCGTATCGGTGAACTTGGTAAAGCTAATTGATCGTGCTGTACTAGCATCATCCAATTCTGATCTTGATCTATCAAAATCAGCCATGCTTATTGCTGTGTTAGATCTATATACTTCTTTTGTCATTTTTAATTCCTTATTTTAGTGTTTAAACAAAGAACCTAAAGAAGTCGGCATACTGCAAATTGAACCGTTATAAATACTAATGCGTAATAGTAATTGTTCATTGTAGTAAGCCAGAGTATCTTCCAAGGTTCTCTGGTTCTTTTTTTGTGCAAAAGCACTCACCGACAGCCCATAATAAAAGTTAACGTGCCATTCATTTCAGGCACTCGCAACAACTCAGATGTTGTTGCGATTGTTAATACATCTTTCCATCCATTCTTCAATTTCGTTTGATACCCAAGCAACAGATCGAGCACCTAAAGCGATTTGTTTAGGAAATCGACCTTCAGAAACTGCTAGATAAATCGAACTTCTTGATAGCCCTGTCAAATCAATAACTTGATCTAATCGTAAAAATTTCATATTCATTCCTCTTGATAGCAATTACAATTAATTATTGTGAGTTTTTATTGAACTCCCTAGTATGTATAAAAAAAGCTTAATTTTTTATCCCGATAATGCATTATCGGTTCTTGATATATAAAATAGTTTCTATATTCAATTTATGAATAAAAGTTTGATTTTTGATACTAAGTCTGAAAAGGAAGTTATTAACTTATTGAAGGAGCAAGAAAATGGCAAACCCCCCATGTTTTTCATAGATAAGTTTACTTGCAAATGTAATGCTGATGGCGATTGGATAGTCGCGTTTCGAATTTCTACAATAAACGATGAAACACAAAAATATGATAAACAGAAGATTTATAAATTAAGGTCGAAATTAGGGGGTATCAGGAGATTTTGTCGATTGAATGGTGTTTTAAGGTTTATGCAAAAAGTTGGTGTAGATAATTTTACTGTATTGACAAATTGATGATAAATAAAAGCAACTAGCGGTTGCAGTAATAATATTTTAGAGCGTCAAGATATTATGCCTAAACTTGAATCGCATATTTTCACTCTTCTAAATACTAACCTCCTTTTTAGGGGAGTGTAGCTAAGGTCTATTGGAACTTTGAGTTATCTCTTTAGCAACTAAGTTATTAAGCCGATCGCCTAAAGCACACCAAGCTTGTGCTTGCTCCTTCTCTAGCTTTTGACGTTGATAAGTCCTCTTCATTTTATTTTCTTCTGTGTGATTTAAACATTTATCGATAACATCTGAACTAATGCCTAAATCACCCATCAATGTAGCACCCGTTCTACGTAAATCATGTGGTGTCCATTTTCCACCGCTCAATACTAAAGCTTGATTACATTTTGAACGATTGCTCATTATGGTTTCTGTTTGTCTTCCACCGATCTGTTTTGTAATAGATTTATCACAAACATGACTAGATCCATCCCTGTTAGGGAATAACCAAACTTCATTGGTAGAAAATTCTTTGAGCTTTATAAATTGCTCTAATGCAAAATCTGATAAGAAAATAGTGTGAGCTTTTTTGTTCTTGCTGTTTTGTTTGGGGATTGTCCATGTCTTATTTTCAAAATCAATATCTAAGGATTTTGCTTTACATAGCTCACCTATCCGGCAAGTAGTTGATAGGCAGATCCAGATAGCGCATTCTGTGGATATTAACAATTTTGCAGAGGGTAATTGTCGTGCTAATGCTCTAACTTCTAATTCAGATAGATTACGTTCTCTTTCAGTGGGTTTTGTTGTTATTTTGGCAATACTTAGGCTAGCGGTTGGGTCAAACTCGATAAAATCACTGTTCACAGCATATCTAAACATTTGTCTAATGAGTTTTAATAGGTTTCTGGCTAGGTGTAATACTTCTCGCTTTTTTAGTTTGGAAATTAATAAAGCAATGTGACCTTTACGAATATCTTCAACGTATAGATTTCCTAAATCTGGTAATACATCCTTTTCAAACATGCGAATGACTTCTTGTTTGTCCTTGCGTTTAATTAAATCGATCTCGCACCAATTCACAAATAAATCTCTAACAGTCATACGTGCTTGAAGTTTAGCTATTGCTTCAAGATCTTCTTGTTGTTGCTGTTTATTACGTTCTAATTCTAATTTTCTTTCGAGTTTAGGGTTAACACCTTTTCTAAGTAGATTTTTAATTTCATCACGTTCTGCTCTGGCTTCGGGTAATGTTTTTGCTCTTAAATCTATCCATTTAGGTTTTTTATCAAATCTATAAGATACTCTGAAAGATATTTTGCCACCATTAGTAATGGGTCTTATACGAACAAATAGACCTCCACCATCTTTGATTAGTTGTTCTGTTTCGGTAGCTTTTAAGTGCGAAAAAGTTAATGGTTTGATAATATTAATTGCCATGTATTTAATTTATTTAGATTTACTTTTGTTTAGGTAAAAGATAAGTTATTAAAAAATCACAGGGTTAGGTTACGATTTATGGGATAACAATTGGGATAATTTTATTTTTGGATTTCTTTAAATGGTATTGTACGTTGTTGGACTAAAATATCAATTATTTAATTGAAAAATAACGTTATTTTAATTTATTTTGAATGTTATGGGATTTAAAAAAACAGAAATTTACTGTTCTGGGGGACAAGGGGTAGCAGGTTCAAATCCTGTCGTTCCGACCAATTAATTCAATAAGTTAATTTTCTGTAGTTTTCGTAAAATACCAAAATAGTGGTTTTAGTATAAGATTTGGTATAACAAATTTATTCTAAATTTATTCTATTGGTGTCTGCACCCTTAATGAATCACTCATAAGAGTTATCAATAGGTTATATTTTGTACTGTACTGTAAAGTAAGAATTATTAGGTTAACGTGCAAAAGTGCATTAGAATGACCTTTTTTCTAATATTTAATTAGTAAGTAATTGAAATTATTTGACATACATTTACTATACAATTATTTTACTTTTACACTGATTAAATATAGGTTATGTCTATGAATTGTTCCTCGTCTGAAAAGCAATTACCGCGACAACAAAAGCTTTTAAATGAGCAACTTGAGCGATTAAATCAGATAATTAATCATACACCTGCTTTAATTGGCTATTGGGATAATCAATTAATAAATCAATTTAGTAACTCAGCTTATTCGCGTTGGTTTGGACAATCACCAAATGAGATTAAAGGTAGACATATCAGTCAAGTTTTAGGCGAGGAACTTTACAAGAGTCTTTTAGTAGAAATTGATGGTGTCCTAAAGGGTAAAGAACAACGTTACGAACGTTATATTACCGATGCAAATACGGGTAAACAAATTCATACGTTAACTCGATATATACCAGATATTGTAGATGATAAAGTTAAAGGCTTTTATGTATTAGGTACAGATATTACTGATAAAAAACAGTTATCAGATATTACTCATACAAAAGATATTATTCTAGAATGCATAACTAATGGTGTCTTATTAACTGACGCAAATAACCGAATAAGCTATGTAAACCCGGCGTTTAAAAAAATAACAGGTTATTCTATAAATGACGTTCTTGGAAAAACACTCGATATTCTGAAACCTTTGGATGTAAGCAATACAGAGTATCGTAAAATTTTAGTAGCAATCACAAATAAAGAAGCTGATCAGGGTGAGGTGTTAGTCCATCACAAAGATGAGGGTAAGTTTTGGTGTGAAATCACTGTCAATCCCATATTCGATCAAGTTGGTAACTTCAGCCAATTCGTCTATATCATTCGTGATATTACAAATCGTAAACAATTAGAAGCTGAAAAATTAGCGTCTGAAAATCTTTTTAGATCGTTAGCCAATGCAGCACCTGTAATGATTTGGCTATCTGGTGTGGACACACTTTGCTATTGGTTTAATGCAACTTGGTTAGCTTTTACTGGTCGTACCATGGAACAAGAAAAGGGTAATGGCTGGGCTGAGGGAGTGCATTCAGAAGATTTTAATAGATGTTTAGAAATCTATCTTACGAATTTTAAACAACATTTACCCTTTAGAATGGAATATCGTTTGCGTCGATATGATGGTGAATACCGTTGGATTGATGATAGTGGTGTACCACACTTTAATTATAAAGGTGAGTTTGATGGTTATATTGGATCCTGCATTGATGTTACCGATATCAGAAACTCTAAGGTAGCTAGTGACTTTTTAGAATACTCACAAGAAATTATTTTTAGCACTGATCTTACAGGAAATATAATAGATGTTAACTCGAGATTTCTAGAAGTTACTGGTTACCAACGAGAAGAGCTTATTGGTAAACATGTCAGAATTTTAAAATCAGGCGCCCATGATAAACATTTTTATACTCAACTATGGACTTCAATTATTGAAACGGGTTCATGGAATGGCGAAATTACAAATAAAAATAAGCAGGGGAAGTTTTACTCTTCAATCACAACCATCCACAGAATCTTTGATAACACTGGTCAGCCTATTCGTTATTTAGCAATTGCAAGTGATATTACCGCCTTAGTAGAAACGCGCGATCAATTAAAAAGTCTGGCCTATTATGATACTTTAACAAACCTACCAAATCGATATTTGTTAATGGATCGATTAAGGCAGGCAATAGCAAGAATTAAACGTGAAGGTGGTTATTTGGCAATTCTTTACCTTGATTTAGATGGATTTAAACAGATCAATGACAATTATGGGCACGAAGCAGGTGATAATGTTTTAATGACTGTTGCTCAGCGTATGAAACAAGCATTACGTGATACTGACACTGTTGCACGTATCGGTGGTGATGAATTTTTAGTGATTTTACCCAAATTTAAATTTCAAAATATGTATGAAACACCCATTAAAAATTTATTAAAAGTTATCTCCACACCTATTATCCAAGAACCATTAACATTTAATGTTACTGCTAGTATTGGAGTTAGTGTTTATGGTGGTGAAACTACGCAGCTAGATGTAGATATAAATACTTTGATTAAGCAAGCAGATCAAGCCATGTATTTAGCCAAACAGTCAGGAAAAAACCGTTATCATTTTCTTGAGTCTATAGCTGAATTGAGGCTTTAGAGTTATCCTAAATTAAAAAACTCTTCATTTTATCCACTGAATATTTGGATAACCCTGTTTGCAAACGTCACAACACTTACGCAACTTACTGTTTCAAATAATTTTTGCTCTGATTGATTTAAAATTTGGCCAATTCGATCAAGAGTCTTTACCTCCAAATTAAGCATTCCCAATACTTCATTCATCATTCTTTGGATAATAAAACCTCTAGAAAAATTCTGTGGGTAAAAAAGAGATATGGGATATCAATCTTCAAGTTGCTGTTATAATTTTAAAAAATTGTTGATATCCCTATTAAAAAAGATACTTATCTCTCAGAATGAGTCATATTTTAAAACCATAACATTAAGAGTCATTGATTATATGAAAAAACAAATTAATATTGTTCCTAGTTTAACCGTCGTTGGGCTTACCTTAATTTTAAGTGGTTGCGCTTCTGATCCAGTACCTGTAGTTGCTCAAGCGCCTGTGCTTTCTGGAGAGCAAATGATTTCGGAAAGTCAACGTTTAGCAAGTTTAGGTGAGCGATGGAAAAAAGGAAAAGACTTAGTTGATCGTGGGACAGTTTTAGTACGTGATGGCAAAAATAAAATCGACGAAAGTAATCGAATGATTTTGGAAGGCCAAAAAATACAAAATGAGAGTGAATTAAGTGTTAAAACTGTTGCGCCGGTTCTATCAGGCGAACAAATGATTAGTGAGAGTCAACGTTTAGCAAACTTGGGCGATCGATGGAAAAAGGGCAAAGACTTGATTGATCGTGGTGCTATTTTAGCGCGTGAGGGTCAAAATAATATCGATGAAGGTAATCGTTTGGCTCAAGAAGGGGAGCAAATACAGCACGAAAGTGAAGAAAGCTCTAACGCTCTTAAAAAATAATATTTACTAGTTACTCTATCTGACAGTTACCAATTGTTATTGGGTGTGTCTGTCAGATTAGAGTGGGTTCAAATTATTTAAAACTTATAGTTAACGCCAATCTTTGCTGTGTGGATACCACTGATGCTGTCAGAGGTGGTTAAAGTACCAAGAGACGTAAGGCCTAATAAGTTGATATTGCCCGTGCTAGTCTTTGCTGTATTAATGCCAAGATATAGATACTCAGCTTTAACAGAGATATGTTTAGCGAGTGCGAACCATTCTGTAGGTAGTGCTTGTTCTATACCACCACCAATTGCAAAGCCTACACTCGTATTATTAACAGAACTGTGGCCGTTCAAGCCATTAATCAATTCGGTTGGGGTGTTATGTAGATTAAAGTCAAAATTGGTTTGAGTGCTAGTAAAGACAGCGCCACTTTTCACATATAAGAGTGACTTATTCAAAATATATCCTGCACGAGCACCCACTAAACCATAGCCATATGAGCCACCAATATTAGTGCTATGTGTAGCAGTAATGAATTGTGGGATTGGATTATTGGGGCCTGCCGTACTTGCCGCCATATCTAAATAACCAGATACACCCCAGTCCAATCGTAAGTTGATTTACTTGGTATGCCGTCAGCAAATATAGAGTTTGAAAGCGCAAGTAGGCCGAGTGGTAATATAAATAATTTAGGTTTCATTAAAGTAGTTCCGTATAAGTTTATTTATAGGTCAAGACTTAGTGTACAGGTATCACATCAATAACGCTAATTATGTTAAAAATAAAAAATATAGAATTTAATAATGGATAATAATCGCTTATCAAGATGATCTTTTATATTCCAAAGTATAATTAAGTTTATGATCTCATCTTTAAGCAAAATACTAAACGCAGCAAGGCGTGATGGGGGTCATTTTTAGCGGCTTTGTGCAAAAAAAGAGTGCCCTAGTGAGTTACAATTAATGGATACTGTTAGGATCGAAAATGTAGTAAAACTATGGCAAAAAGTCAGGAAATAGTTTGACTGTTATCCTAACAGTAGTAGAAAGATGGGGTTGTTTTAACTGTTTTTATATCAAGGAGTTTGGAATGAATGGTCGATCTGCCTTTTGGAAATTAAAATGGCTATTAGTGCTATTATTCTTAACATTGTTTGATTTTAGCCCGTTTCCGGTTTCATCATTAGTGCTACTGTATGTCTTTTTTGTAAAACCACTCTGGTTTAAAAATATAATTGATCGACTATACGCTGACTAATTTGAACACCCAGCATAGTGGATTTTGGTGGATATTGATCGGTAACAATTATTATTTTGTTGACAGTGTATTTTTTTTATAGACAATATTGAATTTCTACTTTATGATTCACCCACCTGATTAAAACACTTTAACTCTGGGGGAACTGGGTAGTTTTTTAATGGGGTAATAATGAGGATATAAAACTTATCCGCTGCAATAATAAAAATAATAACAGCAATATAATAATAACAATAATAGAAATACAATTAAAACTGCGCTTTGGTTAGGCAGCCGTCTGTAGCATTAAAACTGACAAGATGGAGCCCACGTAACGTGGGCTTTTTTATGTCTGTAAAATAAGTAAAGTCATATTATTGAGCTTTAAGCTCTTCATTGTATAGTTGTATTTGATTACGACCTAAACTTTTTGCTTTGTACATCGCTTGATCCGCGTGGTGAAATAAAATATCTGCATCATCATAGTCATGGGGATATAAGGTGACTCCAATACTTGCACCAACTGACACAGTAGAGGTTTTATTAATTGCGAAGGGCAGATTTATTTCAGCTATCAAACGTGTTAGCACCTGCTGACATTCTTCTGCAGAATTAAGATGGGTTAACAACAAGACGAATTCATCTCCACCCATACGTGCAACCGTATCATTAACTCTGACCATGCGTTCCATTCTGCGTGCAATTTCGATCAATAATTGATCGCCTTCAGCGTGACCATATTGATCATTAACTAGTTTGAAGTCATCAAGATCCAAAAAACAGATTGCCAATAGTTTACTAGTACGTTTTGCTTGTGCAAGCGCTTGTGATATTCGGTCGGTCACTAATAAGCGGTTTGGTAGTCCTGTTAAATTGTCGTGATACGCCATTTGTTCAATGTTATGTTGATGTTTTTTCATTAGCGTAATATCGAGAATAAACCATAGATAGTCATGATTATTCTCGGCTAATCTAGAACCACTAATGTCGACCCAAATTTTTTCTTTATCCTTTTTGATTAACTCAATTTGGGTTCTGAAGGTCGCGTTAGCATTTAAAACTGGATAGGCCTCATGACCAAAGGCTTCATAGCTAGCCTCATCAGGAAAGGCTATTCTGGTGGGTAACCCATTAAGTTCAGCTTTTGCATAACCAAGCATCTTTGCCATAGCCGAGTTACTCCAAATGACTTTTCGATCACGTATTTTTAAAATACCGATTAATTCATTATCTAGCATGGCCATATTATGCAGTTCTGTGAGTGTTAACGCCGATTGATAATGTAGCATTTTGTTAATAATAAAGCCTATTAGTATGGCTGAAATTATAAAACTGCTTAATGGAATTAAATCGATTGACGTGTTAGATAACGCCTCAACAGGAGGTATTAATAAGTCGTAATAAGAAAAAATAGCACACAGTAAAACAACTAATACGCCTGGACCTCTACCACAAAGATAGAAAGTGATTACTATCAGAGGGTAATAAGTTACAAACGTATAAGCTTCATCAATCGGAAGAAGCCATAAACGAAGGGTGGTAGCAATAGTAAACAGTAACCCTGCTAATCCAAAGCAATATAAATTACCTCTCATTATATGATGGTTATAAAAGCTCACCTTATTCGCTTTCTTAGGTAAAAACATTTCAATATCACGGTAACTCATAAAGTGCGTTTTCGAGTAATGGCTTGAATGAGAGATAATAGTATGGGTATAAATCTATATAAACATATATAAAATTACTTCATAAATGTGCAAATATTAATATTTTTTTACTATAAATATTGTTTTCTTCTGAATAATAATTGTTATTAATTATTTAGTAAAGAAGAATTCGAGAAACAAAAAAATTTTAAGTAAGTTACGCACTAGGTAACTGATAGTTTTTTTCTTTAAATAAACGTAAGCAGGCAAGGAATATTTTTAAGAATCTCGTAACTTGCTTCTGCATGCAGGCGAATCATTTGCATTACAAGTGCTGTTAACTGGGTGGGTTTCGTTAAAATTTCTAGGTGTATGCCTTTTAATTTATCTGTATCTAACCCCATCTCTTGACCGATAGCTACAGCAATTTTAGCGACCCGATTTTGATGACCAGCGGTATAGGGGTCTCTGAATTCTAAGGTTTTAGACATCGCCTCGATCGTAGAATCTAAGGAATCATACAACTGAGATTGAATCGCTTCGCGCTCTATTTTTTGAGTAGTCTAGTAAATCTAATAGATAAGGATTGGCGTCTTGAATTTGACCCGATAAAAAGTCAATGATCAGGAAGCCTTCTCGCGTGGTTTCAAACAAGCGTCTATAGCGTAATTCTGATGCGTCTAAAGCGGATAGTGATTCGGGTGTCATTTATGTTTTTACTTAAATTCAAGTGGTTATATATTCATATATTTGATTACGACCTAAACTTTTTGCTCGATACATCGCTTGATCCGCGTAGCGTAATAAAACATCCGCATCGGCATTGTCCTGTGGAAATAATGCAACACCAATACTTGCGCCTACTGAAACCGTCATAGTATTATTGATTAAAAAGGGCCTGTTTATTTCCTCTAGTAAACGCGTTAGTACCAGATGATATTCATCTACAGAATGAAGATGGGTTAACAATAAAACAAATTCATCACCCCCTAAGCGTCCAACGGTGTCATGGGTTCTAACCACGCGTTCCATTCTATGCGCAACTTCGATTAATAATTGATCACCTGCTGCGTGACCGTATTGATCATTAACGAGTTTAAAGCCATCAAGATCCAGATAACATATGGCTAACAATTGATTAGCACGTTTTGCCTGTGCAAGAGCCTGTGTTAGCCGGTCTGTTATTAGAAAACGATTAGGTAGCCCTGTTAAATTATCGTGATAGGCCATCTTTTCAACAGTATGCTGATGCATTATCAGAGGGGTAATATCGATCATCATCCATAAGGATTCTTTTTTTGCTAATTTTGTACCACTGATATCTACCCAAATTTTTTCTTTATTTTTTTTGACCAACTCAATTTGGGTTCTGAAGGTATCATTAGCATTTAAAACTAGAGAAGATTTAGTAACAAACGCTTCATAACTAGCTTCATCAGGAAATATTATACTGCTGGGTTGCTCTTCAAGTTCAGTTTTTGTATAACCAAACAACTTTGCCATCGCATTGTTTAACCAAATAGTTTCGCGATCAAGTAACTTTGTGATGCCAATTAGTTCATTATCTAACATAACATTTTGTTCGTTGGATAATTTTTGTAGTTGAATTTGAATTTTTTTATAGTCAGTGATGTCATATAAAATACTTCGACACATGAAATACTGTTTGTTATTTTTCTTAATTGCAGTGGTATTGATATTGACAGTACGAATATTTCCATTTTTAGATACTAAGTCAAATTCCAAGTTTTCGATATGACCGTATTTTAAGAGCTCAGGGTAAGTGATTCTATACTGCTCTTTACCTTTATGCGTAAAAAAGTCGGTGATTTTCATTTTATCAATAACATCTTTACGCTCGTAGCCTAACCATTGTAATTCTGTATCATTGATTTCAGTAATGACCCCATCACTGTTCAGAGAGTGATAGCCGCAAGGTGCAAAATTATAGAATTCTTGTAGTTCCTTATCAGCGTTGATGATTTTAAGTTCTAATGATTTTCGCTCTGTAATATCACGAGAAGAACAAAATAATAAAGTTTGCTCAGCAAGCATAAAAACACAGACACTTACTTCTACATCGATAACATTTTTGTTTTTGTGTAAGTGCTTCGTAATAAACTGAGTGCGTTTCGAAGTTAAAAATAGCTGCTTTATAAGATCATCAAGTTCAGTGCTTGAAAATTGAGAATCTATACTTGCTATATTCATCTTCATTAATTCATCGCGTGTATAACCTAACTGGTTGCAGAAGGAATCACTTACAGTAATTATATTTCCAAGAGCATCGACTATATGAATGCCATCACTTGAATTTTTTAAGAAGGCTTTATTCTTATCACTTTCGTTTTTAAGTTTAATTTCTAACTGCTTTTTTTCTGTGATATCAATTATGAAACCATGCCATTGGATTGAACCATCCGTTTCTAAAGAGGGCGTTGAATTACCGTATAACCAGCGAATCGATGCATCTAGGCACTTAATTCGATATTCATACTGCCAAGGTTTTAGTGATTTTGCGGATCGCTGAATTGATGTTACAAAATTATTGTAGTCGTCAGGGTGAATAAGCTCAAACATGATGGAAGCATTTTCTTTAACTTGTTCGGGCGTTACTTGATAAATGTTTTTTATTGCTTCACTGACATAAGGAAAGCTAGAAATTCCATCTGGGGTTAATTCATATTGATAGATAACCCCAGGTACATTTGAAGCTATATGGGAAAGTCGATTTAAAAGTTCATGATTTTCTAATTCAGTTTGCTTTTGTTCGGTTACGTCACGTCCCACAGCTTGTATTTCTAATAATTCTCCGTTGTCATCATAAAATGCATGATTAATAAATTGTCCCCAGCGTATGTCGTCGTTTGCAACCAGTACACGTTTTTCAATAGCTACGATAGGATTATGCGGTGATAGTGTTTTTAATGCGGCTTCAACTTTTTCAATATCATCTTTAAACACCATAGGTTGCCAAGTAGAGCCAATTAAAGAACTGGCTGTTTTAGAAAAAAACCGACAGAAAGCATCATTAACATAGATGAGCGTACCATCAGCTTTAAATCTACAAATAAGTTCAGTTTGATCTTCTAGTATGGCAATATGTTGCTGTTGTGAGCGTGTTAATGCTAGTTGAAAATATTGCATTTTGGTTACAATAAACCCTATTAATGCGCCTGAAACTATAAAACTGCTGATTGGAATTAAATCGAAAGACCTGTTAGTTAACCCCTCAACAGGAAGTATGAATAATTCGTAGCAAGAAAAAATGGAACTTAGTAAAATAAATAATATGCCAGGGCCTCTACCACACAGATAGAAGGCGATTACGATCAAGGGATAATAAGTAACAAACGTATAAGCTTCATCAATAGAAAGTAGCCATAACCGTAACGTAGTAGCAATAGTAAAAAGTACCGCTGCTAATCCATAGCGATAAATATTACCCCTTATAATATGATGATCATTTAAGTTCATTCTATTGCCATTCCACTATAAAAAAATAGGCCAATATAAAGATTAACATACTAAAAATAGTGTTATTACAATAAAAGATACTCCTCATTCATCGTTGTGTAAATAAAATTTGAATCATAAAGATTTTTTCACTAAATTAAGCACTAGGTAACTGATAGTTTTTTTCTTTAAATAAACGTAAGCAGGCATCGACTATTGTTTCATCAAATAATGTGCCTCTGCCTGCTTGTATCACTTTTAGGGCGGCATCCAAGCCAATGGCCGCTCGATACGGTCTGTGAGCTGACATAGCCTCTACCGTATCGGCTACCGCAAGAATTTTGGCTTCAAAGATAATTTGGTCTGCTTTTAAGCCCTTGGGATAGCCTGATCCATCTAAACGTTCATGATGTTGATACGCCATTTCCGCAATGGGCCACGTAAATGGAATCTTTTTTAGAATATCGTAACTTGCTTCTGCATGCAGGCGAATCATTTGCATTTCAAGTGCTGTTAACTGGGTGGGTTTCGTTAAAATTTCTGAGGGGATAGCGACCTTACCGATATCATGCACCATAGATCCTAGGTGTATGCCTTTTAATTTATCTGCATTTAACCCCATCTCTTGACCGATAGCTACAGCAATTTTAGCGACCCGATTTTGATGACCGGCGGTATAGGGATCTCTGAATTCTAAGGTTTTAGACATGGCTTCAATAGTTGAATCTAAGGAGGCATATAATTGATTTTGAGTGGCTTCATGCTCTTTAATTTCTGCTATTAACTGCTGGCGATGCATAATAGCTTGTAAGCCGTAGCCAATTTCTTCGGCCAGATTCTCAAATAAATGTACTTCACTCTCGTTAAAAGCATTCGGTATTTTTGCATACACCATTAAAGCGCCGATGGTTTTTGAGCCATCTGAAATGGGAGTTGCAATGCAACAACGAATACCATACTGATTGGCGCGTTCAACCCAGATTTGGAAGTGCTCATTCTTCAACGTATCAGAAATTAAAATGCTCTTACCTGATCGAACGCACTGGCCGGTTGGTCCTCGTCCATAAGCCGTGTCTGCCGACCAGCTAACCATAATGCCATCAGTATAAGCTTTGGCAGTACCTGCAACACCTGCGACACGGATTGTTTTATTCACATCATGCTCAGCTAATCCCACCCAAGCCATAGGATAAGGCGGTTGTTCTGCAATCGCTTTACAGACATTTTTAATTAAGTCTGCTTCAGTATTCGCGTGAAAGAGTGCCATCGCCGCTTGACCGTATGCCAATACAGCCCAATGACGTTTTTCTGATTGACGCTGAGAGAGTATTAGATCGGATTCAGTCTGTTTTCTGGCGGTGATGTCACGAATATTGCACTGAATAACTAGCGTGCCGTCAACCTCGTAGGAGTTACTGATAAACTCAACATTGATGATACGGCCTTGTTTAGTTTTTAAAGGCAGGTCTTCATAACGTATATAACCCGTTTCTTTTAAGGCAGAGAACGCTGCAATGGCAGGTTCTTTATCGATCATCGCGCCTATTTCCCAGAGTGCTTTACCGACCACTTCATCTTTTGAGTAGTCTAGTAAATCTAATAGATAAGGATTGGCGTCTTGAATTTGACCCGATAAAAAGTCGATGATCAGGAAGCCTTCTTGCGCGGTTTCAAACAAGCGTCGATAACGTAATTCTGATGTATTTAATGCAGATATAGACTCTGTTGACATAAAAATACCTTAAGACAAACATTTTAGTGCTTGAGTATACGCCTATCAAAAGTTGAATGTGGAGGTTAAACAAGCAGATTTCACTCATTTGTGGTCATGAGGCTGTGTGAGAGCTTTCTCTTATTTATGTGCTCGTTGCGGGTAATCAAATGAATAGGAAAGTGATTAAAACGGTAGTTTAAGGTATCAAGACGGTGGGTTAACTTGTCACGACGCAGGATTACGATATCAAGACGTTGGGTTTGGGTATCATAGCATCAGGTTACGATATCAAGGTTGGGCGTTTAGAAATTAAGACTCTGGGCTTAGGTATCAGGACGTTGGGTTTGGATATCAAGATTCTGGGTTTAGGTATCAGGACGGCGGGTTCGGATATCAAGACTCTGGATTAAGGTATCAGGACGGCGGGTTTGAATATCAGGACGCTGGATTTGGCTACCATAATATTGTGTTTAAATATCAGGACTGGAAGTTTAGATATCCAAACGTTGGAGTTAGGTATCATTCCCCGGGTTAAATGGGTCCAGATAGCCTTTGTGGGAGACTCATCGACGCCTAGGCTTTGAAGTGAGCGCTATTAGCAAAAATAAACTGACACCTTCTATCAAATAATCAAGTACTACCCTGTGAATGTCCGATTTTTGGTGTCAGTTTAATGGCGGCGAGGTTAGTTAATTAATTTTGATACAGGCGCACAAAAATCAGTGAGGCCGGCGGGGGTGACGGCTCTTACTTTAACTTCTAATAGTGTTCCAACTGCTAGGTCTTCAATGATGAGGGTAGATTGAGTGGTCAAGCCAGCGGCTATCCATGGGCCTTTCACACCCGTCGGGGAGTTAATGTTCTTTTCCCATTGATAAGCGCCTGCGTGATCAACTGTTTGAGTTTTTGCTTTTGCACTACCCGAATGTGGGCCATCAGTAATGGCTAATACTGGGTTATCGCGTGGGGTGGGTTGGCTAGAAGGGGTAAAACCACTACTTAATATCTTAGTGATATTACCATTCGATACTCTATTAACATATCCCACTGTATTCTTAAAAAGTAAAGTCACAGCGGTTTCACTGTCGTTTCTCGCTGAAATGGCCGTGCGGCTACCATCTTCTGCGGCCAGTATGGCCAGTTCAAAATTATCGACCGCCAATTGCAGGGTCGCTAAGGGGATATCGGGGTTGGGGTAGTTGGGGTTAGCTGTCATGTGGCTAATGACACTATTGAAGAATATCGGTTTAGCTCTAAAGGGCATGGTTACAAAATCTAACAGGGCCTTGATGATTTTCATAATGTTTCCAGATGCATGGCCAATTCGCCATGGCTAGACAATAGTCCTTTAATTCAATAATAGATATAAATATCTGATTTTATTTTAAAATTACAGTGCCTATCATGCATTATCACTGGATTGCATGCCGAAAATAAATTAATTTTTTTATAGATTTAGAAAGAAAGGAACAGTCGTGAGTAGTCGTCATTACTTTTGGAAATTAAAATGGTTATTAGCACTTTTACTGAAGATGCTACTCGACTTTAGTCCATTTCCGGTC
>CAIXDX010000244.1 GCA_903918335.1 uncultured Methylococcaceae bacterium
CATAAGAATGTATGATATATTTCATTAATGAGAATGATTATTGATTGCTTGTTACGATTGCAAAATCATACTGACACTTTAGGTTAAATATATGGCTATCAGTTTTAAAAATCTAATGGTGGGTGACTTTGGAAGGATTGTTGGTTTTGAGCAAAGCGGTAAGGCTTATCGTAAACGCTTATTAGCCATGGGTTTAACACCCGGAACAGAGTTTAGTGTGACCCGTTTTGCACCGATGGGTGATCCGGTAGAAATAAAGTTGAGAGGATTCTCACTAACCTTACGAAAAGATGAGGCCTCTATATTGTTAATTGAGAAGGTACTATGAAAACCAATTTCATAGTAGGCGTTGTTGGTAACCCTAATTGTGGAAAAACGACCTTATTTAATGTACTGACCGGATCAAAGCAACATGTGGGTAATTGGCCGGGTGTAACGGTTGAGAAAAAGACGGGCGAATATAGCCATGATAATCAACTTATTGAATTAGTCGATTTGCCAGGCACTTATTCATTAGAAGCCGCAGATGATCAGGTGTCTCTTGATGAAAAAGTAGCTAGGGATTACGTGGCTTCAAAAGAAGCCGACCTAATTATTAATATCATTGATGCTTCAAATATAGAAAGAAATCTATATCTTACCTCTCAGCTGATTGAGATGCGCGTGCCTATGTTGGTCGTGCTCAATATGATGGATGCTGTTAAACAACGCGGTATAAAAATTGATACTGAATACTTAGCTGAGCAATTAGGATGCCCTGTTATACCTATATCAGCGTCCGCTAAATCGGGTATTTCGCATTTAAAAGCTGTCATTAATAAAGCGGCTGTTGATAAACCCATCCCCAAAGTCAGCATTGTTTACGATAGTGTTTTAGAGTCAGCTATCAGTGAGCTATCAAATTCATTAATAACCATTGCAGAACGTTATCAATGTTCATTGCGTTGGTTAGCGCTTAGAGCCCTTGAGTCAGATACCTTAGCAAAAGAAATGGTCGGTGAAGCCTTATGGCCAAAGGTTTGCGAATTACAAACTAAAGTTGAAAATGAAACGGCAGATGAAATAGATATTCTCGCCGCAGATGCGCGCTATGGATTTGTAAATCTAATGATCAAATCTACCGTCTGTCGGCTAGATGAAGTAAGTCGCCATAAAACTGAAAAAATAGATGCCCTCGTCTTGAATCGATATTTAGGTATCCCTATTTTTTTGTTAGTGATGTATAGCATGTTTATGTTCACCATAAACTTAGGCACCGCATTTGTTGATTTCTTTGATCAAGCTGCAGGCGCATTGTTAATAGACGGTTTAGGTATTGAATTAACATCCATGCATTTGCCCGATTGGTTAATCGTGTTACTCACAAAAGGAGTCGGGGCGGGGATACAAGTCGTTGCGACCTTCATCCCTATTATAGGGTTGTTGTTTATGTTTTTGTCCGCCTTAGAAGACTCAGGTTATATGGCAAGGGCCGCATTTGTCATGGATCGATCTATGCGCATGATTGGTCTGCCGGGAAAATCATTTGTACCCATGATCGTGGGCTTTGGTTGTAATGTGCCCGCTATTATGGCGACAAGAACTTTAGAAAATAAGCGGGATAGAATATTAACCAATTTAATGAATCCCTTTATGTCATGTGGTGCGCGTTTACCGGTTTATGCCTTATTTGCAGCCGCTTTCTTTCCTGTCGGCGGGCAGAATCTAGTTTTTGGTTTATATATAGTGGGTATCGTCGTCGCTGTATTGACAGGATTAATTATGCGGCATACGCTATTTAAAGGTGAATCAACGCCCTTTATTATGGAGTTACCTGCTTATCATATGCCAACAGTACAAGGTGTCATGATAAGAACTTGGGATCGCTTACAAGCCTTTATAGTGAATGCGGGTAAGATTATTGTCCCTATGGTGATCGTGTTAAATTTTCTAAATGCTTTAGGAACCGACGGTAGCTTTAATCAAGAAAATAGTAATAAATCGGTACTCAGTGAAATAGGGCGCACTTTAACCCCTGTTTTTAAACCTATGGGCATAGAGAACGATAACTGGCCTGCGACTGTTGGGATTTTTACCGGCGTATTAGCAAAAGAAGCGGTTGTTGGGACATTAGATGCCCTATATAGTCAAATTTTAATAAAGGAAACCGTTCAAAAAACGGAGTTTAACCTTAAAGATAGTTTATTGACTGCTTTAGGAACCATCCCAACCAACTTAACTAATTTGGCCGACCATGTCTTAGATCCATTAGGACTCAATATTGGTAGTGTGGATGATTTAAATGCCGCAGCCAGTGAGCAAGCAGTTAATACGAATACTTTCGCCGCCATGCAACAAAGTTTTGATGGTAAAGCAGGTGCTTTTGCCTATTTGTTATTTATCTTGTTATATGCACCTTGTGTCGCCGCAACGGCCGCTATTTCAAGAGAGACGAGTGCGCGATGGGCGGTATTCGTTATTTTTTGGACCACTGGTATAGCCTATACTTCAGCAACTGTCTTTTATCAATCGGTTACATTTACACAGCATCCGGGTTATTCGATTACTTGGATCAGTGGATTACTGATTGCATTTATTACACTGATAGCTGCCTTGTGGTGGAGTGGTAAAATTCAACAGAAAGTAGAGACTGCAGGAATTTAATTATGATCTTGTCTGATTTAAGAGATTATCTCAAACAAAGGCCTAGCGTGGCATTAGCAGATTTAGTTAATCATTTTAATTGTGATGCTGATGCCTTACGTGGCATGATGCAACGCTGGATTAGTAAGGGGTGTTTGCGTAAGTTATCTAATGATAAAGCTTGCGGAACAAGTTGTTGCAAATGTGATCCGACGCTAACAGAAATTTATCAATGGATAGATAATAGATAAAAATCTATTGATGTAAGACAGCTTCACACAGCTTAGGTAACTCTGCGGGTTTAGTTAAGATAGGGCTAGGAGTAGGGTGTTTCGCTTCCTCAGTAAACCACCATGCCAGTCCCACATCACAGCCATTTCCCGCTGGCAAAGGCTCTTGAGCTTGGCAGTTTTTATTTCCTGCTGGGCACTTTAGGCGTACATGAAAGTGATCATCATGATTCCACCAAGGCCGAATTTTTCGTAACCAATCCTCTTTATAATATTTCATACAAAGTTCGCGTTTAATACTAGGATTTACAAAAATTCGATCAACTTCTGGTCTTGACGCCGCGGAGGCTAGAATGTTTTCATTTGTTTTAGACCATTGTCTAGGGTCTAAGTAAATAGTGTTTTTTAATAGCACAGAAGGTGCTGACCAACTTTCTTTTTCATCATCATTCAGTATGTGTGTATTTGCGTAATGAGAGCTTAAAAACCAAATATCTACATCTAAGCCGGTTTGATGACTGCGATGTCCACTAATAGTGGGGCCACCACGGGCTTGACCTAAATCCCCGATTAGTAAAGTCCCTAAATGTTGATTGCTGGTGGTTTGCCCTAAATTAACAATAAAATTTTTTAATTCAGGATGCCCGAATGCACGTTTTCTAGAAGGGCGCATGATTTGATACCCTATACCATTAGCAGGCACTTGTACTGCACCACTGATGCATCCTGATGTATAAGTACCAATGCTTTGAGCAATCGGGGTTAGTGTAGGGTGAGACACTTGTGACCAGCGGAGTGCGACTGGATCGACTGCAAAACAGTGGGCGCTAAAAACGCTTAAACATAGGAATAAAAAGCGGGGCTTAGTTATGTTTAGCAACGTAATACCTCTTAAAGCGTTTAGAAAGTAACGGGCATAAAAAAGCCCACATTGAGTGGGCTCCGTCCTGTTTTTTTTATTGTATGGACGACTGCTGGGTGCAAAGCAGTTTCAAATAAGTAGCGATTTTTTTTGTTATTTTACCAAATTGATTTGGCCGCTTTCCTCCTCCTATAGAAGGACAAAGTTCCTTAAAACTTTGGTACCTCTCTTAAGGTGTGTGCATTCTAAAGTAAAGAAATTCGCTTGTCTACAAAAAAGTGCGACAATTTGTCGCAGTCTTGGATATTTGGCATTTAGTTATATTTCGGTAGTTTGTTATACTTATTCAACAATCACTTAGATCTATACTTAAATAATCCACGTTTAAATGCATATCTTCTCTCGACGTCAATTTATACTAGCATGTGCGAGCATTGCATTTAGCGGTAACACCATTGCGAAATCTACTGCTTTAAAAGCAAATAATAATTTTAATAATATAAAGGGGAATGTCTCAGAAGATATTATTCCTAGTGTAACTGCAAATCTTGCTCATTCTTTCCCTTACACACCATCAGCTGGGCATAATAAAGATCGTACTTTATTAATTTGTGGTAGTGGTGATTATATGTTGGCTTGGTGTATTGGATATTTTCATGCTTTACATAAAAGTGGTGTTGATCTTAGTTCAGCAGAAATAATCGTAGGTACTTCAGCTGGTGCATTAGTGGGAAGTGCAATAGCAACAGGTCATTTAAATCACTTGATAGACGAACTTGATTTTTTTGTAGATATGCCACAGTTGTTAAAAGAGCTTTCTTCTAATGCTAAATTAAATCAAAGTCAAAAAAGAGCCTTGCAATTATGTTTAGCGGTTAAAGATGCAAAGATTAACAGTATTCAGGCTATAGGGAGGTCAGCTATGGCAGCACATGCTACTAATCCCTCTCATTATGAATCGACAATCAAAAGATTCGTTGGAAAAAGAAATTGGCCTGCAGAGAAAGTATATGTCACGGCTAGTGACTGTTACACCGGCGAGCGCTTGGTTATATCACATACTGATAATGTGCCAATCGAACAAGCTTGTGCTGCAAGTTTTGCTTGGCCAGGTTTAAAATCGCCAGTTTGGTTAGGTGATCGAGCTTGTATGGACGGTGGCATTGCTAATACCACTACGCATGCAGATATTTTAATTGGAGCAAAGCGAGTATTGATTTTTTCTTTAAATGACGGAAGTCAGCAATCAAGTCAACAGGGATTAAGCTTAGCAAATTTACCTAATACTTTACAAAGCGATATTGCTAGTTTAAATAAGACAGGCACACAAAGCTTATTAATTTCAGCAGGCTTACCGCCGGGTAAAAACACGGTTGATTTATTGGATTCTAAGTTGATAGGTCAAGGTTTAACTTATGGCTTTGTAAGAGGTATTGCAGGTGCTAGCCAAATTAAACAGTTTTGGTCTTAGTATATTAATGCTCTTTATATCAATGGTAAGGTATTATTTTAAAGGCTATTGGTTGGGTAGTACTTCAATATTGAGTTGATTATGATCCAAACACTCCGCATGGCTTTTTGGCGACTCAGGGTTTTCTTGGTTTAATTTGTTACAGTGTGAGTCTAAATTTTCAACTTCAAATGTTTTTGTAGGTAATTTTGTCCAGCCTTTTACCTTCATACACTCAATATATTTATTTTTATCTAAACCTAAAGGA
>CAIXDX010000245.1 GCA_903918335.1 uncultured Methylococcaceae bacterium
ATACAGATCACCTTTTTTATCAGGTTCATAAGTGATAATTTTGCTGATAGTCAGCGGCTTTTCCCCAACAGTTAAGGAATCGCCTATATTGAGCTTAAGCGCAGACAGAATACGTTTTTCTACCCATACCCTGCCCGCTTCTGGTCCTGCATGGGCAATGGTTTCTGAGTTGTAATCTGCGTCAGTTGTTTTTAATAGGCCACGGAGGGGATAAGAGCTACTGACGGCTTTTACACCCGCTAAGAGCAGTACATCATGTTCAATTAAAACACTGGGGAACTCAACGGTTTGGGCGAGTGCTAGATTGAGCTGTTTCGCATGGGATTGCCAGTCAGTTGGAATGGGGGTGGAACAAGCGATGACTAAGTCGGCCGCTAAAAATTCAGCGGCTTGCAGGGTCATGGTGCGCTGTAAACGATCAGAAAATAAAGAGATTGCGGTCGAGCTAGTCACGGCAATTAACAAGGCTATGGTAAGAATGGTTAATTCGCCTGAGCGACTATCACGCCATAACAAGCGTAAAGCCAAATTAAATCGACTTAGGTTCATACTGGGTGCCCCGCTTCAATTTTAATAGTGCGCTCACAGCGGGCCGCTAGATGGGCGTCGTGAGTGACTAAAATTAAGGTGGTTTGATTTTCTGAGTTTAATTCAAACAATAAATCGATAATGGAGGCCCCAGTTTTGCTGTCTAAATTTCCGGTGGGTTCATCAGCAAATAAGATTTTAGGATCGGTCGCAAAGGCTCGTGCCAATGCCACGCGTTGTTGTTCACCGCCCGAGAGTTGTTTAGGCGTATGGGATAAGCGGTGGGCTAAGCCCACGCGTTCTAATAACCGGCTGGCAATGGCTTTAGCTTTTTTATCGCCTCTTAACTCCAAAGGGAGCATGACATTTTCTAAAGCGGTTAGGCCTTGTAATAATTGAAAAGATTGAAAGACGAAACCAATCAATTCGTTACGTATGGCAGCTCGACCATCTTCATTCATCTTTGTGAGATCTAGGCCATTAAGGGAAATAGTTCCACTCGTGGGCGTATCTAGTCCGGCTAATAAGCCAATCAGTGTTGATTTGCCGGAGCCAGATTCACCAATAATGGCAATACTTTCAGCTGAGTTGATTATCAAGTCTATCGATGACAAGATATGCAGCGTTCCTTCGGAAGTTAAGACTGTTTTTGTTAGGTTTTCTGCTACTATTATTGGGTTTGAATGCGATTTAATTTGAGTGGGTGTCATGTTTAAGTGTTTATTGATGATCGCTACGTTATGCTTGCCAAGCTTAGCTTTAGCTCAGTTGCCACTGATTTTGGTGTTAGGTGACAGTATTAGTGCAGGCTATGGTCTAGAACTTGATCAAGGTTGGGTGTCTTTATTGCAGAAAAAGCTTATTGAATACAAGCCTCATTATAGTATTATAAATGCCAGTATTAGTGGAGAAACAAGTGCAGGCGGGTTATCCCGTGTTAATGCCTTATTATTAACCCATAAACCGAGTATCGTATTGGTGCAGTTAGGTGCTAACGATGGTTTGAGAGGTCTTTCTCTGATACAGATGAAAAACAATCTGGCTGAAATGATACGTATTAGTCAAAAATCTGGAGCTAAAGTGATGCTGTTGGGCATGAAAATTCCACCTAATTACGGCAAACGCTATATTGAGCAGTTTTATGCTGTTTACCCGCAATTGTCTAAAGAGTTAAGCATCCAATTAGTACCTTTTATCCTCGAAGACGTAGTACTCAATAAAGATTTAATGCAACTTGACGGATTACATCCTAACGCAAAAGCACAATCTATTCTTGCAGACAAAATTGAGCCTTATCTTTTCCCTCTACTTAAATAAACGAGAATTACTGATGACAGTATTAACATTAAAACAAGCTAATCTTATTATAAATACCGCTGTTCATATTGCTAGAGAGTTAAATTTATCGCCGCTTACGGTCGTGGTTTTAGATACGGCGGGTCATATTAAGGCGATGCAAAGAGAAGATGGTGCCAGTATGATCAGACAACAAATCGCGACGGCGAAAGCATGGGGTGCCGTTAATATGGGTGTGTCATCAAGAAGTTTGGCTGGCGTAGCTGCTCAGCGTCCTGATTTTATGAATGCTTTAATTGATGTGGCGGGTGGCAAAATAATGCCTGTACCGGGTGGCGTATTGATTAGAGATTCAGAAAATAATCTTTTAGGTGCCGTGGGTATCAGTGGTGATGTGTCTGATCAAGATGAGCGTTGTGCTATTGCAGGTATTGAAGCGGTTGGTTTTTTTGCGGTAGTTTAAGAAATCGAGTAACCCTGTTTATTGATTTACACTATAAATGGTTAGTGCCTATAACCATTTATAGTTTTAGTCGGTCTGCATTATTCATCGATAACGATGGGTAGAGAGTCTTGATCATGTTCATCAGTTTTTCTAACAAATAGTTTAGAAAATAATAAGCCTATTTCGAATAGCATCCACATGGGTACAGCTAATAAAGTTTGTGAAATAGCATCGGGTGGCGTTAAAAAAGCTCCAATCACAAAAGCACCTACAATCACATAAGGCCTTTTCTCAGCTAGACTTTTTGGCGTTATAAAGCCTGTCCACACCATTACGATCGTAAATATCGGTACTTCAAAGCAAATTCCAAAAGCAAAAAACAGCGTTAAGACAAAATCCAAATACTTGGTAATGTCCGTCATTATGGCCACCCCAGTGGGAGCTGCTGCCGTTAAAAAGCCAAAGATTAGGGGAAATACCACAAAATAGGCAAAGACGACGCCTAAGTAAAACAAGAAGGTGCTGGCAATCAGTAAAGGAAATACCATGCGTCTTTCCCGTTTATAAAGCCCAGGAGCCACGAAAGCCCAAAATTGATACAGAATGACGGGTACAGAAATAAAAACGGCAACAACGAGGGCTAATTTGAACGGTGTGAAAAAAGGCGAGGCCACATCAATAGCAATCATGGTGCTATTTTGTGGCAT
>CAIXDX010000246.1 GCA_903918335.1 uncultured Methylococcaceae bacterium
ATATTTTCCCGAGGCGCGCAAGCCGGCTTATAAGCTGGAAATTGATTTCGGTACGGAAATCGGGATTAAAAAGTCTTCCGTACAGATAACCGCTTTGTACAAGAAAGAAGATTTACTCGGCCGCTTAGTTTGCGGCGTAGTTAATTTTCCGCCCAAACAAATTGGGCCGTTTATTTCTGAAGTTTTAACAACCGGTTTTGCCGATACTGAAGGCAATGTAGTTTTAATTAACTCATGCTTAAATAACGAATTTGCCATATTACTAAACAACGCCTTACGGTGACTACTTGTAATGTTTAATTTTCTACCTGACTTACGATGTCTCATAAATAAAAAGACCTAATGTTAATGTGTTGTTATTGCGTGTGAATGATCAGCAAGGTTCTCTGGAGGCCAATTTTCAAGGCGCATACCAAGTGATAATCCTTTGAGTGCTAATATGTCTTTAATTTCTGTAAGTGATTTTTTACCTAAATTTGGAGTTTTTAATAATTCAACTTCAGTACGTTGAATCAAATCACCAATATAAAAAATATTCTCAGCTTTTAAACAATTAGCAGAGCGAACTGTTAATTCAAGATCATCAACAGGACGTAATAATACTGGATCAAATATTTCGACAACTTCAACTTCATCATCATCAATTTGATCATTTACTTTTTCAAAATCAACAAATACTGATAATTGATCATGTAGTATGGTAGCGGCTAATTTAATTGTAGATTCAGGATCTACAGTGCCATTCGTTTCAAGTTCAATAACTAATTTATCAAGATTAGTACGTTGCTCTACACGTGTACTCTCAACCTGATATGCTACTTTAACAATTGGACTGTACGCCGCATCTAATTGCAATGCACCAACAACAAATGTTATATCCGGATTAAGTTTACGAACACTTACAGGTTCATATCCACGACCACGTCTTACTCTGATTTTCATATTGAGCACGACACCTGACTGTGTAATGTTAGCAATAACGAGATCAGGGTTAACAATTTCTACATCATGAGGTAATGTGATGTCAGATGCAGTTACTTGACCAATACCACTTTTATTTAAAATTAATTCAACTTCATCTTTTGAATGAAGAATTATAGATAGCTTTTTTAAGTTTAAAAGTATATCAATGACATCTTCCTGAACACCATCAATAGTGGTATATTCGTGTTGTACACCTTCGATTTCAACATCAGTGACGGCACAACCAGGTATAGTTGACAACAACACTCGTCTTAATGCATTACCAAGCGAATGCCCGAAACCACGTTCGAGTGGTTCAATTACAATCCTGGAATGATTAGGCGATTTACATTCAACTTCTACTAATCTTGGCTTTAATAAGCCAGAAATAGGATTCTGCATTTATATCCCTCAGTACTACTATTATTTAGAGTAAAGTTCAACTACAAGTTGTTCGTTGATATCACTTCCCAAATCAACTCGATCAGGTAAAGAGCTAAAAACACCAGACATTTCCTTAGAATTAACTTCAACCCAAGAAGGATAACCATATTGTTCAGTTACAGATAGAGAATCTACAATTCGTTGTTGTTTTTTAGATTTTTCTCTTATAGTGATTGCATCACCAGGCGCAACTTGATAAGAAGGTACATTAATTAATGAACCATTAATCAAAACACTTTTGTGAGAAACTAACTGACGAGCTTCAGCTCTTGTACAAGCAAATCCCATACGATAAACAACGTTATCTAATCTAGATTCAAGTAAATTTAAAAGGTTTTCACCAGTTGCGCCTTTTTTCATATCTGCAATTTTATAATAATTTCTAAATTGCTTTTCTAGGATACCATAAATTCGACGCAATCTTTGCTTTGCTCTTAACTGTAACGCGTAATCAGAATTTCTAGTACGTTTTGTACCATGCTGACCAGGTCTTTGATCAAGTTTACATTTATTTTCTAGCGACTTTCCTCTGCTTTTTAAAAACAGATCAGTTCCTTCTCTTCTACTTAATTTACAAGTAGGTCCAAGATATCTTGCCATTTTACAACTCCGATTCTATACGCGACGTTTCTTAGGAGGACGACATCCATTATGTGGAATTGGCGTCACATCAACGATGTTATTAATTTTAAAACCTAAGTTATTTAAAGAACGTACGGCAGATTCACGACCTGGACCTGGACCTTTAATCATAACATCAAGATTTTTCATACCAAATTCTTGGGCTACTATTCCTGCCTTTTCTGCTGCTACTTGAGCCGCAAATGGAGTACTTTTTCTTGAGCCTCTGAACCCAGAGCCACCAGAAGTAGCCCATGATAAAGCATTACCTTTTCTATCAGTGATAGTTATTATTGTATTGTTGAATGACGCATGAACGTGAACAATTCCGTCTGCAACTTCTTTTTTTATACGTTTTCTTGCGCGATTTGGACTAGCCATTACTTAAACCTCTAAAGGAGTACTATTTTCTAATTGGTTTACGGGGACCTTTACGTGTACGAGCATTTGTTCTCGTTCTTTGGCCTCTCAATGGTAAACCACGACGATGTCTAATTCCGCGATAGCAACCAAGATCCATCAAACGCTTGATATTCATTGATACTTCACGACGTAGATCACCTTCTACAGTCATTTTTGAAACTACAGTACGAATAGATTCTAATTGTTCTTCTGTCAGCTCTTTAATTTTTACTGTCGTATGAATACCAACTTTTTCACAAATTTCACTTGCAGTTTGACGACCAACACCATAAATCGCAGTTAATGCTATAACTGCATGCTTATGATCTGGTATATTTATCCCGGCAATACGTGCCATCTAGATACTCCCCTTGTAGCAATCTAAAGTTAAGCGCAGAAGTATAACATTTGTATACCTCTATCGCAACAAATTTTAACCTTGTCTCTGTTTGTGCCTACCATCTACACAAATTACTCTAACAACGCCATTTCTTTTCACAATTTTGCAATTTCTGCAAATTGCCTTGACTGATGCTCTTACTTTCATATTTAAGTTCCTTCGAAATTATATTTCTTAGTTATTTTTTTAAATTGGATTTTTTCATCAACCCTTCATACTGCTGAGACATCACATGTGTTTGGATTTGAGATATAAAATCCATGACCACAACAACGATAATCAATAATGAAGTACCACCAAAATAAAAGGGGACATTCCAATAAACAATTAAGAACTCAGGCAGCAAACAAACCAATGTAATGTAGAACGCACCAATTAATGTTAATCTAGTCATTACTTTATCAATGTAGTTTGAAGTCTGTATTCCCGGTCTTATACCAGGTAGAAATGCACCCGACTTTTTTAAATTTTCTGCGGTTTCTTTTGAATTGAAAACTAAAGCCGTATAAAAGAAACAAAAGAAAATAATTGCAGTTGCATATATTAAAACATATACAGGCTGTCCTGGAGATAACATAGTTGCAATATCTTGAAGCCAAGAAAAACCATCAGTATTGCCAAACCAGCCAGCAATTGTAGCCGGAAAAAGTATGATACTTGATGCAAAGATTGGTGGAATCACTCCGGCCATATTTATTTTCAATGGCAAAAAACTACTTTGACCACCGTATAATTTACGACCTTCTTGTCTTTTAGGATAATTAATAACGATTCTACGCTGACCTCTTTCAACGAAAACAACTAATGCAGTCACTGAAATTGATAGTAAAAATAACATTATTATAAATGCGCCATTCATCTCACCTGTTCTAGCAAGCTCTAATGTTCCACCAATAGCCTTTGGTAAACCAGAAACGATACCAGAAAAAATAATCATTGAAATTCCGTTACCAATTCCTCGTTCAGTGACTTGCTCACCAAGCCACATCAAGAAAACCGTACCTGTTACTAACGTAATTGTTGTAATAGCAATGAAAGAAATTCCGGGACTCAAAACGACCGAGAGACCGCCAGCAGTTTGATTTTGTAATGCAATAGAAATTCCAATAGCTTGAAATGTGGCAAGCACAACAGTTCCGTATCGCGTAAACTGTGAAATTTTTCTGCGACCAGATTCCCCTTCTTTCTTCAACTGCTCCATAGAAGGCAAAACAACTGTCATCAATTGCATTATAATTGATGCGGAAATGTATGGCATGATGCCTAATGCAAACAGACTTAATCGCATTAATGCACCACCTGAGAACATATTGAACATATCCAATATTGATCCGCTTTGTTGTTCAAACATTGCTGCTAGAGCTTTTGGATCAATTCCAGGAACTGGAATATGAGAACCAATTCTATAGACAACAAGTGCACCTAGAACGAATAATAATCTATCTTTTAATTCTGATAAACCATTAGATTTAATTGGTAATTTAGAAGAAGACACTACTTAAGCCTCAATTTTTCCGCCAGCTGCTTCAATTGAATTTCGAGCGCCAGAAGTTACTTTAAGCCCTCTAATAACAACAGATTTATTAATCAACCCAGATTGAATAATTTTTACAGTTTTAGTGAATACTGGAACAATATTAGCATCAATCAGTGTATTTAAATCAATTTGCAACTCAGATAAGTTATTGATTTCACTTAACCTAACTTCAGCTGTATATTTACTTTTTAAAGATTTAAAACCAACCTTAGGTAATCTGCGTTGTAATGGCATTTGACCACCTTCAAAACCTACTTTATGAAATCCACCACTACGAGCTTTTTGCCCTTTATGCCCTCTTCCACAAGTTTTACCTAACGTGCATCCGATACCTCTACCAACTCTTACACGTTTTTTACGTGATCCTTCAGCAGATTGAATTGTATTTAAAAACATTAAATTTCCTCCACTTTAAGCATATAAGATACCTTATTTATCATGCCTTTATTCTCAGGAGTATTAAGAACGATTACAGATTGATTGATTTTTCTCAAACCCAAACCCTTTAAGCAAGCTTGATGCTTTGGTAATCGGCCAAATTTACTTTTTATCATTGTGACATTTAATTTCAAACTAGTCATTTTACTACCCAATAATTTGGTCTACAGATAAGCCACGTTTAGCAGCTATCTGATTTGCATTGTGCATGCCAGTTAATCCATTAATTGTAGCTCTAACAACATTGATTGGATTACTAGTACCAATACATTTTGCAAGTACATTATGAACACCTACAACTTCAAATACTGCTCTCATTGCGCCACCAGCTATAATACCAGTACCTTCTGACGCAGGCTGCATGTAAACTTTTGCAGCTCCTGTACTATTCATAATTGGATACTGTAGAGTATCTCCTTTTAAAGAAACTTTACGCATATTTTTTCGCGCTTGTTCTAAAGACTTTTGGATAGCAATAGGTACTTCTCTAGCTTTACTTACACCGTAACCAACACGTCCTTCACCATCGCCAACAACCGTAAGTGCAGTAAAGCCGAAAACCCTACCACCTTTAACAACCTTAGCAACACGCCTAACATTTACTAATTTTTCTTGTAATCCATCTGTGCTTATTTGTGCATTTGCATTAGCCACACTTATCTCCTAAAATTTTAAACCAGCTTCACGAGCAGCATC
>CAIXDX010000247.1 GCA_903918335.1 uncultured Methylococcaceae bacterium
ACCCAGAAAAAGGCGGTCGCATATACGAAACCTTACAACAAGTCAGAGAGCAAGTATCTGTGGTTAAACCACCCGTATTTAATCGCTTTGCCCATAGTTTCTCGCATATCTTTGCAGGTGGATATGCCGCAGGCTATTACAGCTACAAATGGGCGGAAGTCTTATCAAGTGATGCCTTTTCATTATTCGAAGAAAAAGGTATTTTTGATGAAACCACAGGTAAAGCCTTCTTAACTAACATTTTAGAAACCGGTGGCACCGAAGATGCAATGGACTTATTTATTAAATTCCGCGGCCGTAAACCGACGATAGACGCCTTACTAAGACACAATGGCATTGCTGCATGAAATATAACGATCTACGTGACTTTATTAAACAACTTGAAAAACAAGGTGAACTAAAACGTATTTCCATACCTGTCGATCCGTACTTGGAAATGACCGAGATTTGTAACCGCACTCTAAAACAAGGCGGCCCGGCTCTATTATTTGAAAACCCTACGGGCTACAACATTCCCGTATTAGGTAATTTGTTTGGCACACCTCGCCGGGTTGCGATGGGTATGGGCGCAGAATCTGTTACCGAACTGCGTGGTATTGGCGAATTATTAGCGACTCTTAAAGAACCCGAGCCACCCAAAGGCATGAAGGATGCGTGGGAGAAATTTCCACTGTATAAACAAGTCTTAAACATGGCACCCAAATTGGTGTCATCTCCGCCTTGCCAAGAAATTATTAGGGAAGGTGATGAAATTGATCTGAGCGTGTTCCCCATTCAAACCTGCTGGCCAGAAGATGCTGCCCCTTTAATTACCTGGCCTTTAGTGATAACCAAAGGGCCTAATAAGGTAAGACAGAATCTCGGTATCTACCGTATGCAAGTCATTGCTAAAAACAAAGTCATTATGCGTTGGTTAGCACATCGCGGCGGCGCTTTAGATTTTAAAGAATTCCAAGCAGCCAACCCGGGCAAACCTTTCCCTGTTTCTGTGGCTTTAGGAGCAGACCCGGCTACAATTTTAGCAGCAGTTACACCTGTACCTGATTCCTTATCAGAATACGCTTTTGCTGGTTTATTGCGTGGCAGTAAAACCGAAGTCGCCAAATCTATCATCAATGATTTGCAAGTACCGGCTAGTGCAGAAATCGTTCTAGAAGGCTTTATTTATCCGGATGAATTTGCTGCAGAAGGCCCTTATGGCGACCATACCGGTTATTACAATGAAGTTGCAGACTTTCCGGTATTTACGATTGAAAGAATAACACAACGCCAAGCACCTATTTATCATAGTACTTTTACGGGCAGACCCCCCGATGAACCCGCTATTTTAGGGGTGGCATTAAACGAAGTCTTCGTACCGATTTTACAAAAACAATTCCCCGAAATTGTTGATTTCTATTTACCGCCTGAGGGCTGTTCATATCGCATGGCTGTTATCAGCATGAAGAAACAATATGCGGGACATGCAAAACGTGTAATGTTAGGCACATGGTCATTCTTACGCCAATTCATGTACACCAAATTTGTGATAGTAGTCGACGATGACGTGAATGTGCGTGATTGGCAAGATGTCATCTGGGCCATGACAACTCGCATGGATCCAGCTAGAGACTTAACGATCTTAGAAAATACTCCGATTGATTATCTAGACTTCGCGTCTCCAGTCTCGGGGCTTGGCTCTAAAGTTGGCTTTGATGCTACCAATAAATGGCCCGGGGAAACCAATCGAGAATGGGGCAGAACAATTGTTATGACGCCTGAAGTCATCAAGAAAGTCGATGAAATGTGGGATAAGTTATTTTAATTTAAAACCATCACATACAAAAAAGCCCCACACTGCTTGTTGATACGGGGCTTTTTAGCTATTAGATATACTTTCTAAATCAACTATTGAGCTGATTCACAATCTCTTTAGAGGCCAACTCTATGCCATTTTTATAACACGCAATGGCATTATCTTTATCATCTTGAGCAAACAATAAATCACCAAGCAGTTGATAAGCTTGCACAGTCGGCTCTGACGCAATACTCTTCGCCAAATAACTTTCTGCCTTAAAAGTGTCTCCCGCCTTAATAGACAATTTACCCATTACAGCGAGTAATATGGAATTTTCTGGATGGAAATAAGCCCACTTCTCTGCCGCTTCCAATTGAGCCTCTACGTTACTAGACTCAATGCTGCCATACAATACCACCAAGGTATCATCCCAAACATTGGACAATGTATGAGCCAACTCATATTCAATTTGCCCACCTAAGCCAGCATTAATCATAGCCGCAAAATACACGGCCGCAATAGGTGCTATATTTTTTATAAAAGGCGGTGTTTCAAGCCATAACTGTTGAAGTTCTTCAAGATTGCCTGCTTGCACGGCTTGTTGATGTAATTTAGTAAAAGCCTCAATCTCAAGTTCTCTGACTTCATTTTCCATCAATACTTGATTGGTATGCAAACTGGGAAGCAAAGCTCTAAGGCCATGCCAATCACCTAAACTCTGATAAGTTTGATGCATTAGCTTTAAAACATTAGCATGCGTCGGATCAATACTATGTAAACGAGTTAGGGTTTCTAACGCTTGCTCGAATTGATTACCTGATAAACTTAATTCTGCATGAGTAAGGCCAATTAATAGACTTGAATCAGGAGAATGATCCGTGGCTTTCTTTAAATACTCATCTCGTTTATCAAAAGCACCTCGTGCTTGCGCAGCCTTAGCAGCTGTCAAATAATGTACTAATGGCGCACCACTATGAGAGACATGTTTAATTAAAATACTTTCAGCCCGCTCCCAATTCCCTTCCGCAGAGTCGACTAACCCAGCAATTAGAGCCTCTTGAGAACGATTAAACTTTACGTTTCGACCCTTAGCCTTTAATCGGCCTGGCAATCTGATCAAGTATCCTATGGATCTAAATAATACATAAAACACATAGAAAGACATAATTTGCGTTACCGCAAAAACCACCAAAGACGTTTCTATAGACCAATTACCAATGCCTAACAATGCATAACCGGGGCCTTCAAAAGTCTGCAAAACGTTATAAACTAAAATAGCTGTAATAACCGTTAGTAACAAAGGCCCCAGATAGTAAAATAGTTTTTTCATGAAAAATCTCTCATTTCTTTTCTGGCTTTGCCGCTACTGGTTCTGCTTCAGTTGGCTTTGTGGAGCTGATTTTATCGGTTGGTTCTACAATCTCAGCTGGTTTTAAGGGCTCAACCGCTGGTTCAGTTTGAATCGCCTTATCAGTTTCGATTCTTAGCTTAGTAATATCTCTAAGCATTTTCAAAGACTTACTTATATCCGGAAATTGACTATGAATTTTATTGGTACTGAATTGATCTAATTGGGCAATAAACTTATTCACCTCAGCATCATCAAGAAAATGCTGTTGCGTCCACTTTTTTGCATCCGCTAAACTAGACTGAAATAACGCTTCGTTATGCTGAACTAAAGCTATCTTCACCATTTCTAGCTTAACTTTTAATTGTTCGTGAATAAACTCAGCTTCTTCAGGAGTCAATACCTCTTTTACTTCATGTTTTGTATGCCTGATAGTAACGACACCTTTAAAATGTGACAGCGCCGATTCCAAAGTCCCCTGATCTTCAGGTTCTTTAGTATCTACAGGAGTAGTAATAGCTTTACCTGTATAGGGAAGTAATAAGGTTAATTGATCTACATGATCTTGAAGTGACTGTAAGGCCGCATAAATACCTACAATATCAGGGACTATTACTTTTTGAATGTCAGAAAGTTCGTGGGCAATTTCTTCTCTTACTTTAAAAGTAGCCGCATCACCACTTTCTCTTAATCGTTGATCCGAAGCTTCGAGTGCTTCACGTGTGGTATTAACATCGCCTATTAGATATAGTCGCTCGTTTGCCACACTTAATAAGTATTCTGCATCAGCGATTAACCAATCACCGCGTGTTTTACCTAATTGTCTTTGTACACCAACAATTGAATCGTTCAGGTCTTTTCGAGTACTTTCAAGTTTTTCATTGTGTAACTGCGAAAAGTCGGCAAGTGTCTTCGTGAAATGAGTATCCTTACCCGCCATATTAGCTTCCATCGCGGCTATTTGAGTTTGTATAGCAACTAATTGAGATTGATAATCAGCGATCTGTTTAGACATCTGACCTTTTACTTCACCACCTAAGCCTTCTTGTTTATCTCTTAATTGTGTAAAAAAATAGAATCCCGCTCCTGCTACGGCAACAACAATAATAAGAATTATGATGCCAAACCACAAACCACTTTGCGAACGCTTCACCGGCTTAGCCTCATTCTGATATTGCGCTTCTTGTTCACTCACTTCGGCCACACTCTCCCCCTTTTACACTCATTATTACTGTATCAAGAATTGCCAAATCTGAAGGGCTTTTGGCCACTGCAATTCTTTTAAAGCCAATTTCGGCTGCTATTATTCTAATTCTATGACTTACAACCACTAATGGCACTTCCAATAAGTGCTGCTTACAACTTTCATCCAACATTATTAACAAATTTTGCAACGCCTCCACACTGGTTATCGTAATGATATCCAACATACGCTGCTTTAATAACCGGACAAGCCCAGAGCAATCGATTGTAGGAATTATTCTTTTATAAACATCTAAATAATCAACACTTGCGCCTCTAAGGCGCAAGCCATTGGCTAATTCCTCTCGCCCACCTTGGCCACGAATAATCAAAAACCGCTGCCCACTAACATTGTCTAACGCGGGCATTGCTAACAACGACTCAGTCGTAGATCCATTTTCTGCAACAAGATCAACTACATATCCTGCTGCAATTAAAACCTCTGCTGTTGCCTTACCCATCGCGGCAATTCGTAAAGATTTAAATTTTTTTATTCTATCACTATCTGAATAGTAACCGTGCATAGTAACTGCATTAGCACTTATAAAAATCAACCAATCATAATCCGCTAAATTAACAGAGGCTATTTGATTCGCTTCCAAATCATTAAGCCTTGCTATCTCCAGTGTAGGAAATCGAACGGCTTTTCCACCTAAATTCTCAATTAAATGACTCAGGTTTTCTGCTTGATGAACCGGACGAGTAACTAAGACGGTAACGTCCTGCAAGCTTGTCATTAAGCAAACAAGGCTTGCAAAATTTTATCAGCACCCTGCGCAAGTAAGTCTTCAGCAATGATTCGTCCAATATTCTCAACTTGATCGCTAGGACCCTTTTGTTCTGCACGATAAAGTACAGTCCCATCTGGATTACCCACCAAACCTCTCATAAATATTTGCCCATCTTCGAACACAGCAAAGCCGGCAATAGGCACTTGGCACCCACCATTTAAACGCGTATTCATCGCTCGCTCTGCAGTCACACATAAACCCGTAGTGTTATCGTGCAAAGCCTTTAACATTTCATTAATTTCAACGTCATCAATACGGCATTCAATGCCAATTGCACCCTGCCCCACAGCAGGCAAACTAACACTTACCGGTAATGTTTGAGTAATGCGCTCTGCCATCCCTAATCGTTTTAAGCCTGCAGAAGCAAGAATAATAGCATCGTAATCACCCGCATCTAGCTTAGCTAAACGGGTATTAACATTACCTCTTAAAGGAATAATTTCAGCCGTAGGAAAAAGTTCTTTTAATTGACATTCTCTACGTAAACTAGAAGTACCTATACGGGCATTGGGAGGTAAATCAGCTAGACTTGCAAATCGATTAGAAACAAATGCATCTGTTGGATCTTCACGCTCTAAAATAGCGGCTAGATGTAAACCCTCTGGAAAATCAATCGGCACATCTTTCATAGAATGTACTGCAATATCAGCATCACCAGACAGCATGCCCTCTTCTAATTCTTTAACAAATAGACCTTTTCCACCCACTTTAGCTAATGGGGCATCCAAAATCTTATCGCCTCTCGTCACCATTTTGACTAACTGTGCAGTCACTTCAGGAAATGTCTGTGTCAGCAAGGTAGCAACATGCTCTGCTTGCCATAAAGCCAAGGGACTTTGACGAGTCGCAATGCGTATAATTTTCTTAGTCAAAAAAAAACCTCATTAAAAAATGCGCTTATTGTAACCTTATTTAAGATAATGGTCTGCGCCTGCGCATAATTTATCAGGTCGAATAACTCAAAAAACCATGTCAGATTTTTAAAATTACTGCCAACCGCCACCTAACGCTTTATAAAGATCAACCATTGCAACAACCTGTTTCTGTTTTGTTTCAATTAGCTCTTTTTTAGCTTCCAGAGCATCCCTTTGCGTTAATAACACATCTAAATAGTCTGTTCTAGCCGATTTAAACAACTGATTCGCCACATCAATGGACTGCACTAATGAATCAACTTGATTTTTCTTAAGTTGATAATTCTTATTCAAATTGTCTATATTTGAAATCTGATTAGCAACTTCAACATAAGCATTAATTATGCTTTTCTCATATTCATAAGCCGCTTCAATCTGTTTAGCATTTGAGTTTTTATATTCTGCAATGATCGCATTCTTATTAATCAATGGAGCAGCCAAGTCACCAGCAATCGAAGCCGCTAATGATTCTGGTGTATTTATCAAATATTTAAGCGCAAAAGCATCAAACCCTACACCCGCTTTAATACCAAAAGAGGGATAAAAATTAGCTCTTGCTACATCAATATTTAACTTAGCTGCTGATAATTCTAGCTCTGCTTTGCGAATATCAGGCCTATTTTGTAACAATTGTGATGGAATACCGGCGGTAACAATCTTTGGCTTCATTTCCATAAAATTGTTCGAAGACCTTGGAATAGGCTGCGGCGTTCTACCTAAAAGATAATTGATTCTGTTTTCAGCTACCGTTATTTGCTGCAGTATTTCAAACTTTCTACTTTGGTTTTTCGCTACTTCAGCTTCATAACGTTTTACAGCCAGCGTGGTAGTCCTTGCATACATCTGTAACTGCCTAACAACACCTAACCCATTTTGTTGAATTTCAATATTTTGTACTAAATTATCAAGCTGATTATCCAATGCAACGAGTTCATAGTAAGAATGAGCAACCTCAGCGACTAAATTGGTCAGTAAAAAATTCTTACCCTCATTAGTGGCCATGTATTCAAACACCGCCACCTGCTTTGCATTTCTCAATTTTTTCCAAACGTCTATTTCCCAACTAGAAAACAGTCCAAATTGATAATCACCCACTAAGCTCGGAAAAGCCTGACCTGGCGCAATATTAAGATTGCTCTCAACGGCACCATTACGTGTATAAGTACCTACCTTATCGCCACCGGCACCGGCACCAAAATTAACAAACGGTAAATAGGCCCCTTTACGCGCTTGAATTTCATTTTCTGCAACACTAATACGCTGCATTAGCATGTTAACTTCTTTATTGTTAACGACCGCAGTATCAATCAAGCTGGCTAAATTGGGATCTTCAAAAAAGTCCTTCCACTTAACAATACCCGTATTTTTTTGATCCGTAAGACCAGATTTAAAGCTATCAGGTAGCGGAGCATCTTCCTTTTTAGGCGTTAGCTCGGGAATGCCACATGCTTGCAACATCAACCCAACGGTGCCTAGCACCATAAGACGAAAAATTTTATTTTGTTTCATCGTCTACACCATAATGATATGTTTCAGATAACGGATCAAGATCTTCATTTTTAATCAAATTCTTACCTTCTATCATTGTGGCGAATATGTAATAAAGTCCTGGAATAATAATGACACCAAACACGGTACCAAACAGCATCCCGCCCAAAGACGAAGTACCTATAGTTCTATTTCCTACCGCACCGGCTCCCGTTGCCATAGCCAAAGGTATTAAACCCGCAATAAAGGCAAAAGAAGTCATCAAAATTGGACGAAATCGTGCTTTTGCACCTGCAATTGCAGCCTCTTTAACTGAAAATCCTTGGGCTTGCTTTTGAACCGCGAATTGAACAATCAGTACCGCATTTTTACCAAGCAAACCAACAAGCATCACCATCCCCAACTGAGAATAAACATCGTTAGCAAGCCCCAATGTTTTAAGTAAAAAGAAAGCTCCGAAAAGACCAGGAGGTAATGAAAATAGTACGACTAACGGCAAGATAAAACTTTCGTACTGCGCCGCTAATACCAAGTAAACAAACAGGATAACGACTACAAAAATCTCAATCGCTTCAGTACCCCTTTTAGCTTCATCAAACGACAAACCCTCCCAAGCAATATCAAACCCTGAAGGCAATACTTCTGCAGCCACTTCTTTAATCGCTTTAATCGCATCACCCGTGGTATAACCTATTGCTGGCTCAGCGCGGATTGCGGCCGAATTATAGAGGTTATAACGGGTTATTTCGTTAGGTCCCTGCTTTTTCTCCATGGTCATAAAAGCGGAGTAAGGCACCATGTCACCTTTGTCATTTTTCACATAGTATTTCAACACATCCTCAGGGTAACGTCGGAACTCAGGTAGCGCTTGTGCATACACCTTAAAGAAGTTATTAAAACGAATAAAGCCTTGCTCGTAGGTACTACCGATCATGATGTCCAAATTATTCATGGCATTTTCGATAGAAACACCTTTTTGCATAGCCAATTTATTATCGATAACTAATTCGTATTGCGGATAATTGGCTGCATAAAAAGTAAATAAACCAGTCAGTTCCTTACGTTTGCGCAAGGCATCCATCAAGGTATGATTAAGTTTATCGAACTCGAAATAATCGGTGTCTATGGTTTTATCCAGTAAGCGGAATGCCAAACCAGACGCCGCACCATAACCTGGTACCGCTGGCGGTTGGAAATACTCAATCACAGCACCCATGTCACGAGTTTTTTCTTCCAATTCATGTATTACATCCTGAACGGAATGTTTACGCTCTGACCAATCTTTCAAATTGATAATACAAGTACCCGCATTCGAACCGCGCCCTTCTGTTAATACTTCATAGCCGGCTAACGATGATACTGATTGCACACCGTCGATTTTTTCTGCTATCACCTCCAACTCACGCGCTACTTTGTTAGTCACCTCTATGGTTGAACCTGGGGGAGTTTGGATAATCGCATAAATCATGCCTTGGTCTTCGCCGGGTATAAATCCAGAGGGCAATGTTTGACCTACTGAATAAATACCAAAACAAAACACACCCAAAACTGAAAAGGTAAGTACGCGCCGCATAACCACCACATTTAGAAATTCAATGTATCGTCCAGTGATTTTTTCAAAAACAACGTTGAAGGCATCAATAAACAGACTAACGGGTGTTTTGCGCTTATGTTCTCCATGTGTGTTTTTAAGAATCATCGCGCATAGTACGGGAGAAAGTGACAAGGCCACCACGGCTGAAATAACGATCGACGATGACATGGCGATAGCAAACTGCCGATAAAACACACCCACTGGCCCTGACATAAAAGCAATAGGAATAAATACCGACACCATAACTAAAGTAATTGCAACTATGGCACCACCAATTTCGCCCAATACTGTTTTAGAAGCTACAAATGGAGAAACATTTTCAGTTTCCATTTTCGCGTGCACAGCTTCTACCACCACAATCGCGTCATCAACCACGATCCCGATGGCCAGCACTAAAGCAAACAATGTAATTAAGTTGATTGACAGTCCAAACGCTGACATGACCGCAAAAGCTCCGACCAACGAAACAGGCACTGCGAGAATAGGAATTAAAGTAGAACGCCAATCACCAAGGAAAACAAACACTACCAAAGAAACCAACACGAAGGCTTCAGCCAAAGTGTGTAGCACTTTTTCAATAGAGGCATCCAGGAATCTAGAAACGTCGTAGTTGATTTCGTAATCCATACCTTCAGGGAAAGATTTTTTCAATTCTTTCAACTTTTCCTTCACGTCCTCAATCACCTTACTAGCGTTAGTACCGTAATTTTGTTTGAGTACAATCGACGCCGAAGGGAACGAATCTTTATCAGAATAAATGTTATAAAACTCGCTGTTTAAATCGACTTTTCCAATGTCTTTAATGCGTAATAGCTCTCCATTGGGATTAGCACGGATAATAATGTCCTCATATTCTTCCGGCTTATTGAAACGACCTTTATAAACCAGTACATATTCTTTCGACTGAGCGACAATCCCCGTACTCTGCCCCAGTCGCCCGGCTCGCCCAATAATACTTTGACTCGAAATCGCATCCATCACCTCATCTACTGAAACGCTATAGGCCCTCATCCGATCTGGATTCAACCAAATCCGCATTGCATATTGACGAGCACCCAAAATGTTAGCTTGAGCGATACCAAAAATACGTTGAATTTCTGGAAGCACGTTAACGTAAGCGTAATTGAATAAAAGTTTTTGATCAGCGTTTTTATCTTTACTGTAAAGATTCACATACATCAGCATGCTAGGCTGTACGAAGTTAACAATAACTCCTTCCAAACGCACCAGATCTGGTAGCCTACTCATCATCTGATCCACCCGGGTCTTCACGTTAACCATAGCGATATTTGGATCAACCCCTAGATTAAAATAAACCTGAATAGTTGACTCACCGGCACTGGTCGCATCCGAAGTGATGTATCTCATACCGGGCACGCCGTTAATAGCACGCTCAATCATAATTAAGGAAGATTTAACCAATACATCGGCACTCGCACCTGGAAATGATAAGGAAACCGTCACCCGCGGTGGTGCAATATCAGGAAACTGCGCAATCGGCAATGTTCGAATCGCCAAGACCCCCATAAAAAGGAACACAAGGGATAAAACAATCGCCATTACTGGTCTTTTAATAAATATATTAAACATAATTTGTCTCTGCTTAAAAGGTTACTCTGTATATAAATCAAGCTCTGAGCGAACCTTTTCGGCCGGCTTTAAATCGATTTTCACCTCTTCTCCAGAATGTACTTTACGCAAACCTTCAATCAAGATTTTGTCATCGTCCTGCAATCCTTCGCTGATGATAAATAAATGCGGTACTTCAGCTTCAATCTTGATCATGCGTTGTTCAAGCTTGCCTTCTTTATTAATGATATAAACATAATTTTTATCCATAATTTCGAATACGGCTTTTTGGGGTATAAGCAAAGCATTGTTGTAGGGTTTAAGCATTAAAATCGTTCCTGTCTCACCATGTCTAAGGAGTTTGTCAGGATTTGGGAATGTAGCCCTAAATTCGATATTACCGGCAGTATTATCAAAATCTGCCTCAATGGTTTCAATAACACCGGTTTGATTGAATACCTGACCATTCGCCATTCTAAGCTGCACCTTTCTAGTACGATCATCGCTAGAATGATGCATCTTGTAATCTATATACTCAGCTTCTGGAACGTTAAAATAAACCCACAATTTACTGATGTCTGACAAAGTAGTTAATAGAGAGCCCTCATCAAGAAGACTGCCATTTCTAACCGCTAAATGATCCATAATCCCATCGAAAGGTGCATTAATATCCGTGAAGCCTAAATGAGTTTCAGCCATTTTGACTTCTGCATTTGCTTTATCTAACTTAGCTTTTGCAAGAGCCAACTCATTCTGTGATACCACTTTTTGATCAGCTAAAGCTTTAGTATTGAGATATTCAATATTCATCGTATTTGCTTCAGCTTGCTCTTTTAGCAACTCTGCCTGATAAATATTAGGCATAATCTTGAACATAGGCTGCCCCTTGGTCAACATTTGCCCTTCATCTACAAAAATATTCTGCAAATAGCCTCTTTCTAAGGCCCGAACCTCTATATGCCTGATAGCATGAATCTGACACACATATTCTTTAGTAACAGAAGTATCCTCACGAAAAGGAGTAGTTGCCTCTAATACAGGCGCGACCTCCTCTTTTTCGGTTTCGCGTTGATTACAACCACTTAATAGAATGACAATTAAGCCAAGAACTAGAGATGCTTTAATATTCATTTTTAGAATGTTTAAGGTTGAATTTTCAGAAAGGGTCGAAATCATTAACATATAAATTTTTGTCGATGAAATGAATAAAGTAATATGCTTATAGCAAAACCGATGCCAATTTCCGGAAACAATAAAATCAATTAGTTAAATATCACGGCAAATAAAATAGGTTTAAATGCACCACACCTACCAAGACAGGATATCTAAAACACCCTTAATAGGATTTATCATGCTTGCTATTGAGGTGGTTTTTTAAAAACTTACCTCAATATCCTGTAAAATTCCTTCCTTTTAAAATACCTAACGGCACATGAGCTCTCAGCACATCACTCGCATAGTATTCACACCCGGTGAACCTGCCGGCTTAGGTCCAGATCTCTGCTTACAACTAGCTCAAAACGACCTACCCTACCAACTCATTATTATTGGTAGCGCCGATTTATTGAGCCAAAGAGCGCTTGAATTAAATCTACCGATTCAAATTAAGCCATTTAATCCTGACGATCATTCAACAACGCATCAAGCCGGTTGTTTAAACGTACTTAATATTGATCTTGCCATACCTGTAACCTCTGGTAAAACAGACCTTTTAAATAGCCCATATGTTTTAAAAACTCTGACTACCGCTACAGAAGGTTGTATCAATAGACTATTTGATGCCATGGTGACCGGGCCCGTCGATAAAGGCATTATTAATGATGCAGGCGTTGCGTTTAGTGGCCATACCGAATTTATTGCCGAAATAACCGGCGGATACCCTGTGATGATGTTAGCAACACCCGGCTTGCGCGTTGCTTTAGCCACGACACACTTACCCCTTAAAGACATCAGTGCCGCCATCACACCTGAAAGCTTAAACAGTGTTATTAGCATCTTGGAACATGATTTACGTACGCGCTTTAAAATACCTAAACCCAAAATTCTAGTCTGTGGCCTAAATCCTCATGCAGGCGAGAATGGCCATTTAGGCATGGAAGAAATTGAAGTAATTTCGCCTGTCATCAACACATTCAAAGAACAAGGCTACGATATTGTGGGCCCATTACCGGCAGATACCTTGTTTACCTCTAAGTATTTAGAAACTGCTGACGCCGTATTGGCCATGTATCACGACCAAGGCTTACCGGTGCTTAAATATCAAGGCTTTGGTAATGCCGTTAAT
>CAIXDX010000248.1 GCA_903918335.1 uncultured Methylococcaceae bacterium
AATGCGGGTAATTCAAAAGCCATGTGAATGTCCTAATACAAAGTTTAAAAGAAATACTCTTAAGAGTGGTTATAATTAAAATCAAAATTTTGATTGCCTGTAACTTTAGCATTGCTAGACAATTAAATAAAGCAGGACTTTGAGTATATACATAATAAATGGATATCCCATAAAAACAATAATATGTACATGGAATAGATAAATACAAGTATCACCAATAATTCACCCAACAACCCAACTTAAACACAATTAAATTATGCAGACTAAAATAAACACTCCTTTAGCCGTAGATGTTATCGAAGGGAAACAATATTCTTGGTGCACTTGTGGCTTTAGTAAAAACATGCCCTTATGCGATAACGCGCACAGAGAATTTTCTACTAAAAAATCATACAAATTTATTGCAGAAGAATCTACCACATTATATCTATGTGGTTGTTCAGAAACGATAACCCCGCCCTATTGTGATAACTCAAACAATTGTAGAAAAAGCTAATGGCTATTGAAATAGAACATAAATTTTTATTACGTAATCAAAATTGGCGTACTGAAATATATAAATCAATTATATTTAAACAAGGGTATTTAAATTCTCTACCAACCAGTTCAATTAGGATAAGAATAAGTGATGATCAAGCATGGTTAAATATCAAATCTGCCACAATTGGTAATCAAAGAAATGAATATGAATACGAAATCCCCTATAAAGATGCCTTAGAGATAATAAATCAACTATGTAGAAAGCCAATCATTGAAAAAACTCGCCATTATGTACTAAATAACGGACATGTATGGGAGATTGATGAATTTCATGGCGATAATAATGGACTGATTGTTGCGGAAATTGAATTAGTGTCGCAGAACATAAAGTTCGAACTACCAGAATGGATTGGTAAAGAAGTAACAGACGATTTGAGGTATTACAACAACAATCTTGCCAATAATCCTTACAACCAGTGGTAAATAATTGATGGAGTCTATTGATATACAAACGAATATCATATATATTGCAATGTATGAAAAAAACAACGTTTGTTGCACTAATGATACTATCGAGTCAATGTCTTGCAGGGAGCTTAAATGACTCTCTACAAGATATCGAGTCGGAGTGGGCGATTATTCATTACAGCACCCCTGAAAATAAGCAAGAAATAGCCTACAACAAGCTTTATACGAAAGTAACTTATTTAGCTAAAGAATATCCAAACAAAGCTGAACCATTAATATGGGAAGCTATTATAAAAGCTTGTAATGCGGATCACATAAATGCAGTGAAAGCGTTAGAAAACATTCACGATGCTCATGATTTACTTCAAGAAGCAATTAAAAGGGATCCAGAAGCACTTGGTGGTTCAGCATATGTAACACTCGGAGCGCTTTATTACATGACACCATTATGGCCCATAGGTTTTGGTGATAAAAATATAGCTAAGTATATGTTTGAAAATGCGATAAAAGTAAATCCAGAAGGCCTAGAAAGTAATTATTTCTATGCTGAGTTTTTGCAATCACTCAATCAATTTAATGAAGCCGAAAAATACTATAAAAAAGCCATTTCAATACCCTCTAGATCAGAACAAATATTTGCTGATGATCAATTAAGAGCACTAGCGCGTCAAGGATTACACAATACAGAAATGAAAAAATTGGATGATTCAAATAGCGTTTTCACATCATTTGTAAAAAAAGAAATATTAAATTAAGAAAAGATAGTATTTAATCAAGGCATCCTTTCTGATAAAATGTCCAGATTATAAACCTTATAACCTAAACTACTTCCCGGATAAATTATGGCTTTTGTAGTCACTGAAAAC
>CAIXDX010000249.1 GCA_903918335.1 uncultured Methylococcaceae bacterium
CTGGTAAAAGGATCATGACGTGGTGGTAAATGTTCATGAACTGATGCAACCACTTGCTCCAAAGCATGTGCACCTGTCACTTTTAATACCTGCGGGTGTCTCGCTCTAATTTCTTCTTCTCTAGCGCCTAAACAACCGGTAACAATAACCTTTCCGTTCTCAGCCAATGCCTCGCCGATACTATCTAAAGATTCCTCAACTGCAGCATCAATAAATCCACAGGTGTTTACAATCACCAAATCAGCATTTTTATATTGCGATGAAACTTCGTAACCTTCTGTGCGTAGTTGAGTCAATATTCTTTCACTATCTACTAAAGCTTTTGGGCAACCCAAACTAATAAAACCAACAGTAGGTATTTTTGTCATATATAAAATGTAGGATATTTAAAATTAAAGAATTGTATTGGATACTGTTATGTCAATTAGATGAAATCATTCTGCTTGCAAAGATTGCAAGATAAAATCCACATCCATATTTTCACTGACCATATCAGTAAATTTCTTTATGTGCTCCGCACGATAAGCACCATAGTCATAACCAGTATAAAGAGGGTTGATAGTTTTAAAATAATCACTTCTAAATGTATTATCATCGAAAACACCGTGCACATGGGTGCCGGTGTATGTGTCTTTTTCATAAAATAGAGGGTGATTATTCATGTGACCACTGTGTATTTCATACCCTTTTATACCCGCGTATGAAAACAATTGATAATGACCGCTACTTAATATTTTGGGACTTCTGTAGATAACAATGTCATCGATAAAGCCTAAGCCTTCTTCGATACAGGCTTCATCATGTTCTAAGCCATCAGGATCATGTAAGGCTTTAGCAAACATTTGATAACCACCACAAATACCAAATATGGGATTATTAAAATGCTGTAACTCTTTAAACAAACCTTGTGCTTTTAACCACTGTAAATCACGGATAACCGTTTTACTACCGGGCAAAAGCACAATGTCAAAATCATTTAATGAACGATAGTTATGAATCAACTCAACGCTAATCTCAGGATCAGCCATAAACACGTCTAAATCGTTGTAATTACTTAAACCGGGATATGCAATAACCGCCATACGGATGTTTACATTATCTAAACGTTGATGATAATTACCCAAAGACTGAGCATCTTCCATGTCAATATTCAACGCTTGATAAGGCAGCACACCTAAAACAGGTAAGCCGAATCGATCTTTAATGATTTTCTTTCCTTCTTCAAAATATTTAATATCACCCCGAAATTTATTGATCACCACACCGATCAAATTACTCCTCATGACCGGATCCATTAATGCCATCGTGCCATAAATCGATGCGAATACTCCGCCTCTTTCAATATCAGCCACTAAAATAATTTTGGGGTTGAATGTATTGGCTATGTAAGTATTTGATAAATCCTTATCCAGTAAGTTTAATTCAACAGGAGAACCAGCACCTTCGGCAATGACTAAATCATAATCTTGTTCTAACCGAGAGAAAGCGGCTTGAACATGGCTTTTAAGATTATCAATATCATCATAATAGTCATCAACAGATTCTCTTTTATGAACAAGTCCATTTACAATGACCTGAACAGAATCCTTACCATGCGACTTAATTAAGATAGGATTACAGAAATAACTTGGTTCAATTCCTGCCGCTTCCGCTTGAAAAAATTGAGCTCTAGATATCTCTCGACCTTCATGTGTGACAGCGGAATTATTAGACACATTCTGAGCTTTAAAGGGGGCAACTTTAATGTCTTTATCTGCAAAAATACGACACAAGGCCATCACTAAACTACTTTTACCTGCGTCTGAACCTGTACCAAATACAGCCAATGACTTCATAAAATCCCTGCTAAACAATAAATAAGTGCATTACCGAATAATTAACATCAGTTTTATTCGTAAAACATTCTACCAAAACTAGGCACTTAAAAGCATAAATCTATTAATTTAAGCCTATTAAAATCTCCAACATATTGATAAACAAACTTAGCACTAAAAATTCATCGTTTTGTCATAGATTTGTAATAAGATTACTTAATATTAAATCGATGTTTCCAAATATATTTACCGTATAAACAAATGACCGGATTTAAATTTCAGGAACTTACACAACTTAATCACATCATTGATCGTTTAGGGAGTAATGCTCAAGTTGATGTATTAGCAAAAGTTAACTATAAACACCACGAATTCCCCATCCATAGCATTACTTTAGGGTCAAAAGATTCTAAGGCACCTGTACTGGCATTTTTTGGCGGCGTCCATGGATTAGAGAAAATTGGCTCTGAAGTCATTTTATCTTACATGGAAACTATCAGTCATTTACTAGACTGGGATGAAGAGTTACACACACGCTTAAGCAAATCCAGACTTATATTTATACCCATAGTAAATCCAGTAGGTGTCTATCTAGGTACTCGCTGCAATGGTAATGGCGTAGATTTAATGCGTAACTCACCTGTGGAAGCCATAGGGCCTACGAAATTCTACAGTGGCCAAAACTATAGCCATCATCTACCTTGGTATAGAGGAGATATTTCCAATATGGAAAAAGAAGCGAGCGTTATTTGCAACCTTGTTAGAGAGCAATTATTTATATCGCGCTATTCTATAGCCCTTGATTTACACTCAGGTTTTGGACTTAAAGATCGTTTATGGTTCCCCTATGCTTCAAGGCGTGAATCATACCCTTATATCGCTGAAACCCTTGCTTTAAAAGAACTGTTTGACCGTTGCTATCAACACCATATTTATAAAATAGAACCTATGTGTTTAGAGTACCTCATCAGCGGTGATTTATGGGATTACCTCATTGATGAATTTGTAGAGCAACCCTCTGCAAACGAGGGACTATTTTTACCTTTAACATTAGAAATGGGCTCTTGGTTATGGCTTCGTAAAAATCCATCCCATTTATTCTCAAGACATGGCTTATTTCACCCTCTTTTACCTCATCGTCAACAACGAGTTTTTAGAAGACACTTTTTACTATTTGATTTTTTACACCGGTGTTTGATAAACCCACTACCCTGGGCACAATTAGCAGCGCATCAAAAATTAGACTATACAAAAAAAGCAGAAGATGCCTGGTACAACTAACTCTATCGGTCAGAATTGGCTGTTATTAAGAGGCTTAGCCAGAGAATCTGCGCATTGGGGAGATTTTACTCAACAGCTACAAAATACATTCCCTCACGCTCATGTGTCTGTCATTGATCTACCCGGCACAGGTCAATTTTATTTAGAAGACAGTCCAAACAACATAAAATCCATCACTCAAATAACACGAGAACATACCTACAATAAAGGCCTACTGAAGCAACCCATCACTTTACTTGCTGTATCGTTAGGAGGCATGGTGGCATGGGAATGGATGAGAAGCTTTCCAAAGGATATTAATAGCGCTTGTATTATCAACACCAGCTTCTCTAACTTAAGTCCTTTTTATCAACGCTTGCGCTGGCAATGTTATCCACAATTTATAGCATTACTCACACAGAAAAATCTCAAATCAAGAGAAACTGCCATATTACAATTGGTCAGTAACAATAGAGTACATGATGACCCCATCAGTAACTCTTGGGCTAACATTCAAAGCCAAAGACCCATCTCTCTTAAAAACAGCTTTAAGCAAATTGTAGCAGCCGCTACCTATAAACCAGACCACCAAAAAACCACCCAACCCGTTTTATTACTTAACAGTCTGCAAGATAAGCTAGTATCGACAGATTGTTCAACTTCAATTCAACAACACTATCAATTACCACTAATACAACACCCATGGGCCGGACATGATTTAACACTGGATGATCCAGCATGGGTAAACCAACAATTGAAAAAATGGATTGAGCGCTTTTCTACCCTATAATTAACACCCGCCTATAACTCTATTAATTAATAATAAGTTTATTTTGACAATCAAAAGTTTAAGCCTATAATGAACACAGCTTGAAAATATGATTTACCCTCTGCTTACCGTTTCGAAGTTTCTCCTAGTAGTAGCTCGTCCTTGTTTCTTTAAGTAATTTCAACATTTCTCTGCTTTAACA
>CAIXDX010000250.1 GCA_903918335.1 uncultured Methylococcaceae bacterium
GATCATGTGCGCTTTGGTTTAATTGAAAATGAACATCGTACTCGCCAGGCGGTTAGGGGTATCAGGTTGATGATGAAAAAAGACGGTGTTATTTAGGACGCGTGTATTAGCAACTGTCTTACTCACTTTGGAACGAGAACGATTTTTTAACTGGAGTTACTATTGAAACCGGTAAAAGTAGGTGTATTAGGGCTGGGTACTGTCGGTGGCGGTACTGTTAATGTCTTAAAGCGAAACGTAGCAGAGATTGCACGTCGCGCAGGTAGAGAAATCGTCATTACGCGGGCTTCTGCTAAAGATTTAAATAAAGCTCGTATATGTGATACTCAAGGCATAATGTTAAGTAATGATCCTATGGACATTATTAATGATCCAGAGATTGAGATCGTTATCGAGTTAATTGGTGGTGCTGGCCCAGTTAAAGAATGGGTGTTCAAAGCTATAGAAAATGGTAAACATGTTGTTACGGCTAATAAATCTTTAATTGCTTTACACGGTAATGAGATATTTGCTAAAGCTAGTGAAAAAGGTGTTATTGTCGCTTTTGAAGCAGCTGTGGCGGGTGGTATTCCCATCATTAAAGCCATTCGAGAAGGCCTAAGTGGTAATGAAATTGAATGGTTGGCCGGTATTATTAACGGTACGGGTAATTTTATTCTCACTGAAATGCGCGATAAAGGTCGCGACTTTTCTGATGTGTTAGCCGAGGCACAAGCCTTAGGTTATGCAGAAGCCGATCCTACTTTTGATGTTGAAGGTATTGATGCGGGTCATAAACTAACCATTTTGGCTTCTATTGCTTTTGGCATTCCTTTGCAGTTCGATAAAGTATTTACCGAAGGTATTACCCAAATAACTCGCCTTGATGTTGAATATGCTGAACAATTAGGTTATCGAATAAAACATCTGGGTATCGCTAGAAAAACAGCTGAGGGTATTGAGCTTAGAGTTCATCCGACTTTAATTCCTGAGCGTCGTTTAATTGCCAATGTTAATGGTGTGATGAATGCTGTGTTAGTGAAAGGCGATGCAGTAGGCGCAACACTCTATTACGGTGCGGGTGCGGGTGCAGAACCAACGGCTTCAGCAGTGGTTGCTGACGTGGTTGATGTAGTTAGAGCGCTCACCAGTGATCCTGAGAATCGAGTGCCACATTTGGCGTTCCAAGCGGATGCTATCGTAGATATTCCTGTATTAAACTCAGAAAGTTTTAAAACTTCTTATTATTTACGCTTGAATGCCGAAGATAAACCTGGGGTTTTAGCGGATGTTACTCGTATTTTAGCTGATCATAATATTAGCATTGAAGCTATCATCCAAAAAGAACCGTTACGCGATGAAACCGCTATTCCAATTATTTTGTTGACGCAAGTCACATTAGAAAAAGAAATGAACGCTGCGATTGCAGAAATCGAAGCCCTTAAAACAGTGACTGGCAAAGTCAATCGCATCCGCCTAGAAACCTTAGGATAATTACATACCATGCATAAACATTACACTGGCTTAATTGAGCGTTACAGAGATCGTTTGCCTGTTAGCGCAAATACTCGCATTATTAGTTTGAACGAAGGCAATACGCCAATGATTCAACTACAAAATATTCCTAGAATATTGGGTAAAGATGTTGATATTTATGTGAAGTTTGAAGGCCTAAATCCAACTGGATCATTTAAAGACCGAGGCATGACAATGGCGGTTACTAAAGCAGTTGAAGAGGGTAGTCAAGCGATTATTTGTGCTTCTACAGGTAATACTTCTGCTGCTGCTGCTGCTTATGCTGCGCGTGCCGGTATTAAAGCGTTTGTGTTAATTCCTGATGGCAAGATTGCGCTGGGTAAATTAGCGCAAACACTCATGTACAACGCGACCATTATTCAAATTAATGGTAACTTTGATCAAGGCATGGAGTTGGTTAAAAAAGTAGCTAATCATGCGCCCGTGACGATTGTTAACTCAATCAATCCTTTTAGATTGGAAGGCCAAAAAACCGCTGCTTTTGAAATTGTGGACGATTTAGGTTTTGCACCTGATTATCACTGTCTACCCGTAGGCAACGCCGGTAACATTTCTGCTTATTGGAAAGGCTATAAAGAATACGCTTTAGATCGTGTTTGTGGTAATCGCCCCATCATGTGTGGTTATCAAGCCGCGGGTGCAGCGCCTTTTCTTGCTGGACATCCTATTGAAAATCCTGAAACCATTGCGACAGCGATCCGTATTGGTAATCCGCAATCTTGGGATTTAGCGTGGGCGGCACAACAAGAGTCGGGAGGATGGTTTGACAAGTTTACGGATGCAGACATTTTAGTCGCCCAAAAAATGTTATCTCAATATGAAGGTGTTTTTTGCGAGCCTGCTTCTGCGACCTCACTAGCTGGTGCGATGCAAGACATTAAGTCAGGAAAAATTCCTGAAGGCAGTAAGATCGTTTGTACCTTAACGGGTAACGGTATTAAAGATCCTGAAATTGCGATGCAACAATGCGCAGACTCTAAACCAGTAACCATTGATGCAGACCTAGATGCGGTAAAACGTGCCATCTTAGATAGTTTATAAATCTATTCACTTAAATATTTTTCAGTTGAGAAAGTTATCCGAATGAAATTTCGTACTACAGTCGTTTGTTGTTTGATATTACTGGCTATCGGTCAGGCTAATGCCACTACCTATAATATGCCAGCCAGAAAAGGTGACACCGTTGTTGCCCTTAGCCCCGAGGAAACACTGACTATTGTTTCTGATCATGATCAAACTTTATTAGATATCGCTAGACGATTTAATTTGGGACAAACTGAAATTGTTACCATTAATCCTAAATTGGATCGATGGTTAATTAAAAAAGGGGATGTGATTCGATTACCTAATAGACGTATTTTGCCTGATAGTCCTCGTGATGGTATTACACTCAATATTGCTGAATATCGCATGTACTATTATCCAGAAAGTGCGCCAGGCACTGTTAGATCTTATGCACATGGAGTTGGTCGTCAAGACTGGCAAACGCCTTTAGGTAGAACAACCGTTGCTAAAAAAGTCAAAGATCCTGCTTGGCATCCACCTGAATCAATTAGAAGAGAGCATGCGGCTAATGGAGATTTTTTACCTGAAATAGTCCCGCCTGGCATTCATAATCCTTTAGGGGCTTATGCTTTGTATTTAAATTTACCGGGTGATTATCGTATCCACGGGACCGATATCGATAAAATATTTGGTATTGGTATGCAGATTACGCATGGCTGTGTTCGTATGTATCCAGAAGATATTGATGCGTTATATCATGCTGTTGACATTGGTACGCCTGTTTATATTGTTAAACAGCCTATCAAAGTAGGTTGGTTAAATAACACGCTTTATGTTGAGGCTCATCCTGATTTAGAGGGTGACGAAAGAACCCAAGATCAACGTTTTGCAATTGCTTTAGGGTTAATTGAAAAAGCAAATGGTGGAGAAGTACCGGATTTTGATCAAGTGGCATTGAATAAGGCGTTGACTTCAATTGATGGTGTGCCCGTTGCAATATATGAAGGTGTTGCTCCTGAAGTAGCTGCTCCACCAGCTTCATTACCTGATCTTGTAAAAGGCTCTTCTACCAGCAACAAAAAAGTTGCAAATAAAGCCGATAAGTCTAAAAAAGTAGTTGCTGAAAATGGCAAACAAAAAGCGCATGCAGAAAAAAGCACGGTTAAAGTAAAGCCAGCTTCTGATAAAAAAGTAGCAGAAAAATCGGTAAAAGAAACCAATGCCACTAAAAATAAAGTCGTGACTAAGTCAAACGGTGGTTCTGTGGGTGGTTATTATCACGGCGTCTAAAGCTGATGCTTTAGAGAATGTTTATTTACCGATGATTTTTTATATAAATCATGAGTAAAAAAGTAAAAATTGCCTATGTGTGCGACCAATGTGGGGCTGATTATCCGCGATGGGGTGGGCAATGCACCAGTTGTGGTGAATGGAATACCATCAAAGAAGTCCGTTTAGGTTCTGTGAGTTCTGAACGCAGTAGTCGTAGTGGTTATGCGGGTAGTCGCTCAGAGGTTAAGCTATTAGCTGATGTTAATCTAACGCAAGCAGAGCGCATTTCTACAGGCATTTCAGAATTTGATAGAGTTTTAGGCGGTGGTATCGTTTGTGGCAGTGTTGTCTTGATTGGCGGTGCGCCAGGTGCGGGTAAAAGTACCCTGTTGCTACAAGCGATTGCTAATATTGCTGATCGAGGTGTACAAGTTTTGTATGTCTCTGGCGAAGAGTCTTTACAACAGATTGCTGAACGCGCTTTACGATTAAAATTACCTGCCGAAAAAATAATGATGCTGATGGAAACATCCGTACAACGTATCTGTGATGTGTTAGATGAGATTAAACCGCAGATATTAATTATTGATTCTATCCAAGTGATGCACACCCAAGAAGCAGACTCTGCACCAGGATCTGTGTCTCAAGTACGAGAGTCTGCTAGTTATCTGACTCAATACGCTAAAAAGCATCAAGTTTCTATTTTTATGGTAGGTCATGTCACTAAAGATCAATCTTTGGCAGGTCCTATGACGCTAAGCCATATTGTTGATACGCAAGTGATGTTAGGCTCTACTGATGATGCCCGGTTTAGAGTGTTACGAGCCGATAAAAATCGTTTTGGTAGTGTGGGGGAGTTAGGTTTTTTTGCGATGGATAGCACGGGATTAAAAGAAGTTAAAAATCCTTCTGCCATGTTTTTAAATAGAGCAGAAAAACCATCATCGGGTAGTGTAGTGACGGTGTTATGGGAAGGTACTCGGCCTTTGCTCGTAGAGATCCAAGCGTTAGTCACAGAGTGTCAATATGGAAACCCCAGGAGGTTAGCGGTGGGGTTTGATCAAAATCGTTTGGCAATGTTGTTAGCTGTTTTACATAGGCATGGTGGGGTGTTTACGGCGCAAGATGAGATATATGCCAATGTAGTAGGCGGCATAAAAGTCACCGAAACCAGTTCTGATTTAGCGATTGTAATCGGTGTGGTGTCTAGTTTAAAGGATAGAATAGTTCCGCATGATGCATTTTTTTTTGGCGAGATAGGTCTTAGTGGGGAAATTAGACCGGTGGCGAATGGTCATGCCCGCTTAAACGATGCTGCAAAACATGGCTTTAAAAAAGCTATCATCCCTAAAGCCAATGTGCCTAAGAATGCTATTAAAGGCTTGCAGATTTATGGTGTTTCCACTTTATCTGAAGCCCTAGATATTGCTGCTGAATTATAATTAGTTTGTCGCTTTCTCGGGATAAACACTGTATTCAAATCCCAAGGTTTCTTCCCATTTATAAAGTATCGCTATAGTGACTGAGGTTGCTAACTGAATTGCGGTGAGTCCAGGGCTTATTTCTGTAGTAGGGTCTTCAGATAAGATATCAGCTGGAATTAATTTAATGCCTTGTTTGTGGGTGTCGATAATATGTTGATGACCTTTTTTTATGTAAATAAAGCCATTACAAACAAAAACTTTAACCGCCTCATTTTCTGCTAAGGCATCGTCCGTGTTTAACTCTTTGATAGATTGAGTGGGTAATAATTTTTTTGGAGAAACCCAAAGTTGGGCAAATATCCGCTGTTGTAACCACAAATCAAAACAGTCTTTGATTTTTTGGGCAATCACTTCTGGAGAAGTAAAGGAAGTGTCAATCACTAAATCGTAGTTACTGTATTTTCTAAAGTGTACATTGTAGAGGTGATTAAAGCGTTGGTCCTCAATACTTTGACGTTTTAAGTTATTTTCTAAGGTGACTGCAAGGGATGGGTTATGTTCATCACCACGTGCTGCATTAAATACGCGTTCAGCCCCCACAACTGTATCAACGGCTAAAAAAACTTTAAAGGCGTCAGGGATAAAGTGCCAAGCTAAGCGTGAGTCTAAAATTAATTGTTCTTGAGTTTTACCTAATTCAATCACATAAGCATCAATTTCATCATCAATACTGCGGTCAGTTTGAGATATTTTATTAAGTTCTAGGGTTGTTACGCCCCGGCGTGTCGCAATTTCTCTTTGGATGGCACCCGTGCCAATAATATCAAATTGCGTGAGTTCTTTTAGGGCTTTGGCGACAGATGATTTACCACTGCCAATATCGCCAGACATTACAATAATGTTTTTCATAATCAGTGAGCTTGTTTATCCTAGTAAATTATTGGGGATTTTAGCATTATTGTGCGCGTTAGGGCAGTGTGCATCTATTCTGCTACTAAAGTTTCAATACGGTAATGTCCATTACCTTCTATACCTAATGTATCAGCTAGATACGGCAAGGTATTTTGTAATTGCTCTGTTAGTTTCCAAGGTGGATTAATCACAATCATACCACTGGCCGTCATGCCATGTTCTAAGGTGTCTGGTTTAATACCCAATTCATAGAGTTGTACATTTTTAAGTGAGCTTGTTTTGATTGTCGCTTCTAATTGATTATTTCTAGCCCGATCTACAACCGGATACCATAATGCAAAAGTGCCATGAGAAAAACGCTTATAAAATTTAATGAGGTGGTCTATTACGATTTCATAATCGCTTTTTATCTCATAAGATGGGTCGATTAATATTAAACCGCGATTAGTTTTGGGAGGTAAAAGCCCGAGGGTGTTTTTTAAACCATCAGCGTGTTGAACAGTAATACGTCGATCTCTTTTGAGAGCTAACTTTAACAAGTCAATTTCTGTTGGATGCAATTCATGGGCAAATAAATGATCTTGCTGACGAAGAAAATGTTGAATGATGAGGGGCGAACCAGGATAAGTAGTGAGTTTATCCGTCGGATTAAATGCTTTAATAACTTTAACGTAATCACCCAAAGATTCTGGAAGATTATTTAGTGTCCATAACGTACCGATACCATTATCAAATTCTTTGTTTTTCTGTGCATAATCGCTCTCTAATGAGTAGCCACCTGCTCCAGCGTGAGTGTCAATACAACAGAATGGTTTTTCTTTAGTGTTCAAATGCTCAAGAACTTTAATTAAAACTAAATGTTTCAAAACATCTGCAAAATTACCTGCATGAAAAGAGTGTCTATAACTGAGCATTAAAAAATTTTACCGGCGATGGTCATACCTATCTCAAAGGCGATTAGCCAAATAATGATCCACTCTAAAATCGTGGAGTGCCGATGTTTTTGTTCATCGGCTAACATTTCAAATAATTCATGGATGGTTTCAAGCTTTTTAGATAAGACTTGTGTGCGTGGCGCAATCTCTAAATATTTAGCTGTAATAGTATAAAATGATTCATATTCGGGATATTCCCAAAAGAAATCAGGCGTATCTAGTAAGTCATAATTCAAAATGATATCGCTTTTAGTTAAGAATAATTGCCCTCGTATCTTAGCAATTTTATGTCGACTGAGTTTGATTCGACCGTTTTCTGCTAAAGATTTAGGAATATAACTCGTGTTATTAATAGTGGTGATGGCATTAGTTTCAAATGATGCCAGTTTTATAGATTGCGCCATGCCTTGAGATAGAGCGAATATCAAAATAGGATCAGAAGACTCGATTTCTATATGATCTTCAATAATACGCGTATTAGGACAGTTAAGGGCGAAGGTAAAAAAATCTTCTTCTACAGTAACTAAAGGGAATTCAGCATACGCTAACAACAGTTGGTGTAGTTTTGTTTGCTCTCCTGGATTTACATTCCAATGAACAACTGCACCGTAAGAGAATACAATTGACCAAGAACTCTCATCTTCAATTAATAGTGCACCTTTAATAATGCGAATAAGTGTTGTTTCAGAGAGCAATGCAGCTAATTCATTGATATCAAAACGTAAAGCAAGACAAAAAGCCGCGCATTTTTTTGTAGCGTGATTAACTAACATGCAGTTTATGTTAAATTTATCGTGCTAACGTTTATTATCGCCTGTATATGCGTCATTTATCTGTCCACTATATTTAATAGCCAACCGCCTTCTGCTTCACATTCTGACGATTTAGCTTTTACTTTAATGTTGATCCGGGCGTAAGTGTCATGAAGAGAACTTGGTAGCTTACTTTTAATTAAGAAATAGGGGTCTTTAAACTCAGCCTCAAATTCTACGGGAATATTTTTAACGGTAATAGAAATTTGATCGGCTTTCTGTAGGTTACTGGCAATAAATGAAAATTCTGCACCAGGAATTACCGTGGTTAGATGTGCAGGTAAAAATTTGCTTAATTGTGGTTTACAAACGCCAGTACCACTGCTGCTACCTCTAGGGCCGCCACCATGTCCGCTATGGTGTTCTGATGCGTTTGCAGAGATTGAAACTGATAAAGATAAAACGGAAGATAAAGCGAGTAATGTTATTTTTTTCATTGAGTTGCTCTTTATTATTAATTAACACTGGATGCTTTTAATATTAAGGGTTATTGAGTCATTCAACCATATAATACTGTACGGTGTATATTAACAAAGCCAGTTTAACTAAGTCGAGTAAAAGCTTTATATCAAAAGAAATCTTTGGGTTACATCAGCATTATGATGTCTTGAATGAATGTGGATATACTTGATTTGACTAGTACATATATATGAACTGAATATTGTTCCAATGCCTCGAGAATAAAGCAAAATTATCGACCTGAGTTTAATATAATACTGATTAAGTTAGTCATCGAATTTAATTAGCAAAAGCTACAAATGCCTATAGGTTTAATGATTAAATTAATTGGTAATTACATAATTAATGTGATGGGAAGAGTTTGTGTTTAATGGTGAAAAAGTGAAAATAGTTAAGTTATTTCGATTTTATACGGACAAGTTTCACTTAAGTTTAGTGGTTTTCGCTATTTTAATTGCAGTTCTTTATACTTATTCTGCTGAAATAGGAATGACTGTTATCAGGACAGATTTTTTTCTTCATGCTAAGGCAGCAGAAAATATGATGTCAGGAGGCAGGTATCCCCCTCATTTTTTGTATCAATTAATACTTATTGGTGTGCATAAATTATTAGGCACTTCATTTCTTAATTCTTCGTTAATTTTTACATTTATTATTGTTTTCTTCACTTTTATTATTGCCACTAAAGGTGTATTTAAAAACAGTAATACATTTTTAAAAAATAGTTTTTGGATATTAATAGCAATAACATTTTTATTTCTATCACATCCGATTGCTTTTCTTTTCCCTTACGACAAACATTTTTATTGTGGTTACGTCGTATCAAACGTATATCACAACCCCACCATTTTACTGCTCAAATTTATTGCACTGTTGCACTTTACGTTAATGTGCAATTTATTAATTTGTAATCAATTCCACAGATATGTTAATTCAAAAATTTTTCTACTTGCTTTATTTACAGCTTTAACTATTATCGCTAAACCAAGTTACATAATCACTTTACTTCCAGCTATATTTGTTTTGTTTTTGATTCAGAATATATCTAAAAGGTGGGAGGGTTATAATTTTTTTGTTGTTATTTTGGGTATTGTTATACCTGCGATGATGATATTACTTTGGCAGTACAACTTTTTTTACGGAGCTGGTAGTCCAAATTCCATTGGATTCGGCTTTTTGGAAGTTTATTCGATAAAATCACAAGCCTGGACACTTGTTCCAAAATTACTTGCTTCTATGGCTTTTCCTATTTCAGTAATTGCTGTTATGAGGTTAAAATTAATTAATCAATTAGAATTTCAGTTAAGTGCTCTTATGTTGTTATTTGCACTCATTTATTCATATGTATTGGTTGATAATGTTAATGGGGTCGGCGGATCAGGAAATTTTTGGTGGTCGGCTCAAATAACAAATTTTATATTTTTATTTGTGTGTATTAAATATTACTTACATTTCATATTAAATATTGAGAATGAATATAAAATAAAAGATATAAAGTTGAAGTACATTCCAGTATATATTGCAGTTGTTCAGTTCTTATTTGGCGTTGTCTGGTACTTAATAAATGTTATTCCTTCAATTGGGGGGCGTTAATTCTGAAAGGCAGTAATAATACTTGTGACTTAGGTAAGTTTACTTGTATTACTGTAAAATGTGCGCTATTAAATTGATAGTCGCTTATTTTCAAATATCTTTATTGTCATGTTAAGAATTACCGAACTTAAACTCCCCTTAGACCATTCAGAAACTGATCTTAAACACGCTATTCTTAAACGGTTAGGTATTAAGGCTGAGCACTTAGTGTCTTATAAGGTATTTCGTCAAGGCCATGATGCTAGAAAAAAGTCAGAGATATATTTGGTTTATACCTTAGATGTTGAAGTTACCAATCAAGAAGCGTATTTAGCTATGCTCGACACTAAATCAGGTATTTCTATAACGCCCGACACAACCTACCAATTTGTAGCAAAAGCACCAGAAAATCTAAAAGACAGACCCATTATTATTGGTATGGGGCCCTGTGGTTTGTTTGTGGGTTTGGTTCTGGCGCAAATGGGTTTTAAGCCTATTATTTTAGAACGTGGTAAAGAAGTACGAGAACGTACCAAAGATACCTTTGGTTTGTGGCGCAAAAGTATTTTTAATCCCGAATCTAATGTGCAATTTGGTGAGGGAGGGGCTGGTACTTTTTCTGATGGTAAGCTTTACACGCAGATTAAAGATCCCAATCATTATGGTCGAAAGGTTTTAACGGAGTTTGTTAAAGCGGGCGCACCTGCTGAAATCTTGTATGTTAGTAAACCTCATATAGGTACCTTTAAGTTAGTATCTATGGTTGAGCAGATGCGCGCGACTATTGAATCATTAGGCGGTGAGATACGTTTTCAGAGTCGGGTTGATGTACTTAATATTGTGCAAGGTCAGGTGACGGGTGTTACCTTGTCTAATAATGAAACATTAAATAGTCAGCATGTGGTTTTAGCAGTAGGGCACAGTGCGCGAGATACCTTTAAGATGCTCTATGAGCAAGGTGTATATATTGAAGCTAAACCTTTTTCTGTAGGCTTCAGAATAGAACATCCCCAATCATTGATTGATAAATGTAGGTTTGGAAGTAATGCCGGTCATCCTTTATTGGGTGCGGCCGATTATAAATTAGTGCATCACTGTAAGAATGGTCGAGCAGTGTATAGTTTTTGTATGTGCCCTGGCGGAACAGTGGTAGCCGCAACGTCAGAAGTAGGTCATGTAGTGACTAACGGAATGAGTCAGTATTCACGTAATGAACGTAATGCGAACAGTGGTATTGTAGTGGGCATAACGCCAGAAGATTATCCAGGACATCCCTTAGCGGGCATTGATTTTCAACGTGCGTTAGAAGCCAGAGCTTATGTGTTGGGTGGCGAGAATTATCAAGCGCCGGGACAATTAGTTGGAGATTTTATTGCCAATAAACCTTCAATAGCACTCGGGACTGTACAGCCTTCATATACACCAGGCGTTAAGTTAGGTGATTTAAGTACAGCTTTACCTAAATATGCGATAGAAGCAATAAGAGAAGCTTTGCCTGCTTTTGATAAAAAGATTAAAGGTTTTGCGATGGCTGATGCGGTATTAACAGGAGTAGAGACGCGTACCTCATCCCCTATTCGTATCAAACGTAATGAGGGGTTCCAAAGTATTAATACTAAGGGCTTATATCCAGCAGGAGAGGGCGCCGGTTATGCAGGAGGCATTCTTTCTGCAGGCGTCGATGGTATTAAAGTAGCCGAGGCTGTCGCGCTGGCAATGTTAGCTGAAAAGAATTAATTACAAATTCTTTTAATGGGGAAGTAACAGCTAAAACAGCTACCCACTGATAGTTCGCTGGTTACGTTTAAATAAGCATCATGCCGCATCAGTACGTGTTTTACGATAGCCAATCCTAAACCTGTACCACTGATTTTTTTGGCGCGTTTAGTCTCAACTCGGTAAAATCGTTCAGTGATTCTGGGTATGTCATATTTCGCAATACCTTCACCTTTATCTTCAACGGCGAGTATGACGAAGTGAGTGTCTTGATACCAGCGTACTTTTACAATGGAATCATCACTTGAATATTTCAAGGCATTACTCACTAAATTAGTAAAAGCACTGCGTAATTCTTGTTCTTCACCGACTATATTGGCATGAGTATCTAAAGTTAGTTCAATTCGATTGCTGGATTGTTTTAGTGTGTCACTTTCTTTGCAGATTTGTGTTAAGAGTTCAGGTACGTGTACGCAACTGGTTTTTTTCTGCTGAGTTTCTAAGCGTGCTAATAATAATAAATCATCCACTAAATGTTGCATGCGCTCTGTTTGGCCTTGCATTTGAATAAATGAATTGGTCAGTAAAGGCGAGTTCTGATCATCCATGTCTTGTAAAGTTTCAATATAACCTTTCAGTACAGTCAGTGGAGTTCTAAGCTCATGAGATACATTGGCTACGAAATCTTTTCGCATACGTTCCATTTGTTTTAGCTGAGTAATGTCTTGGGCTAAAAGCAAACGAAGCCCCGCTCCGTAGGGTATGACTCTGACTTCTAAGGATACTTTGTTATCTATTGGGGAGGGCAAGACAACAGATTGTTTGTAATTACCAGATTTTAGGTAGCGTATAAACTCAGGAAACCGAATCAGGTTTGGAATACGTTGGCCCTTATCCGTTATTTTTAAACCAAAGACATGTCTCGCTGCTTTATTAGACCAATCAATTTCGTCATGTGAGCCAAGGATTACAACTGCATCAGGGAGGGCTTCTGTTGATTGTCTGAACTGATCAATAATAACGCGGAGTTTTTTCTTGCGACGTTTTTCACTCTTTTTAAGGCGGTAAACGTGGTAATAGATGTCTTCCCAGACGCCCTTAGCTTTGGGTGATTTTGCACTACCGCCTTTTCTTATCCATTTTTCGAAACGATTAATTTGGATAATTTGCTGAACAATAATGCTGAGCATCAGTAAAAATAACAGGATAACGATATGGCCTGTTATGCCCCCGATTATTAAAACTAATAGTAATTGGAGGGTAATGTTGGTGATTTCTCTACCCCAAATGTTCATGCTATTAGTCGATTAAAGAGAATCTATACCCAAAGCCGCGCACAGTTTGCACTAAATCCTCTCTACCGTATTCTTCTAATATTTTTCTTAAACGGCGAATGTGAACATCAATAGTGCGTTCTTCGATATATACACTTCTTCCCCATACTTGATCAAGTAACTGGGTGCGGGTATAAACTTTATCGGGATGCGTCATAAAGAAATGCATCAAACGAAATTCGGTAGGGCTAACATCTAATTGTTTATCGCCGATCGTGAGTCTATGTTGTTCAATATCAAGAATTAAATCCCCTAAAGTGATTTGTACTTGCCCCTGCATTTTTCCACTTCTGCGTAATACAGCACGAATTCTTGCAATCAATTCTTTAGGCGAAAACGGTTTGGTCATATAATCATCAGCACCAATTTCTAGGCCTCTAACTTTATCCTCTTCTTCACCACGAGCGGTCAATAAAATAATGGGAATATCTTTATAGACGGGTTCTTTTTTTAAGCGTCTAGCCCATTCAGCGCCACTAATGCCAGGTAACATCCAGTCCAACAAAATTAAATCATGAGATCTAATATCAAGTTGTTTTTGAGCGTCTTCAGCATCTGCTGCTTCAAAGGGGGTAAATCCAGCTTGATCTAATACCATCATGAGCATGCCTCTGATAGCGTCCTCATCCTCAACAACAAGAATATTAAAGTTTGACATTATTAATTAAGAAAATTAAGTATTACTATCAAGCATTATAGCAAACCGCTTGTTACCGTATTGTTACAATGCACTATCTATCAGCCTTCTAGTTTAATATTTTCCATAGCCAGAGTGCTAATGTTTTACAATAAGTGATAAAAAAACTGCATGATTATTTTTTAATGAAGAGCCAATCAAAAATATATCTTAATGTCCCTTATGCGCAAAAAGATGCGGCTAAAGCACTCGGTGCAAAGTGGGATCCTACTCATAAGAAATGGTATGTGCCGGCTAATTTAGATATTTTTTTGTTTGATGCTTGGCGATTAGATACTGTAAATTCAATGGATAGTCCTGTTGAGTTAATAATCAATAAGGTAATTGATTCCAGTGTTGTTGCCAATAGAAGTGCAACTGCAGGTGTGTTCACTTACCCAATAGATAAAAATTTTGTAGCTTATGACGGCGATCAACCCCCTTGGGGCTGATTGATACGATGAACGATCAACTATCACATAATTTAAAATATCTAGCGGGATATTCTCAAGAAGTAAGAGATCAAGTGCATCAACTTATCAAATCAGATAGATTGCAAGATTATTTGCATAAAAACTATACGCAGTTTCATGATGTTAAAACAGATAAAGCGTTATATGCTTATGTTATGGAATTGAAGAATCAATTTCTCCGTCAATCTAGTCCGCTCAGTAAAATTGTTTATGATGATAAGATTGATGTTCTTCATCAAGCGCTTGGCTTACATACTTTTGTCTCAAGAGTTCAAGGTAATCAATTAAAAGCTAAAAACGAAATTCGTATTGGTGTGGTTTTTAAAAATTCACCCTTAGACTTTTTAAGAATGATAGTGGTTCATGAGTTGGCGCATCTAAGAGAAAAACAGCATAACAAAGCATTTTATAAGTTATGTGAGTACATGGAACCCCGTTATCATCAATTAGAGTTTGATATGCGGCTTTATTTGACGCAGTTAGATTTGAGAGGCAAAACCAAGTGAATTTGCCGACGGTATTATAACCCTAACTTTCAAAACTTAATTTGTCACCAAATGTGGTTTCCCAATCATTTTCAAATTGCTTAACTGCGGGCTGGACGGCTGGATGAGATATTAATTGATCGGCAATATCTATAGGTAAAGTAATGGCTTCTACACCCAGTTTAAGTGTGTCCATGACTTGTTGAGTGTTTTTAAAGCTCGCAGGTAATAATTTGGAGGTTAAATCATGTTGCTTTAGTAAAAGTTGTATATCGCCTACAACATTAATACCACTCACACCCATGGCGTCAATTCGGTTAACATAAGGGGCAAGATAGTCTGCGCCACATAAGGCGGCAAGAAAGCCTTGTTGAACGGAGTAAATGGCTGTAGCAAGTACTGTAATTCTTTTGTTCTTTAGCTCTTTGATAGCGGCAAGGCCAATTTCAGTCGTAGGTACTTTAACTACAATGTCATAGGGCAGAGCATTAAGTTCTTCTGCTTCATTAATGATTTCTTGAGTTGTTTTACTGACAGTTTGCACGTGAAACCGAGTCTCTGGACCGAGTATTTTTGAACAGTTAATTAAGGTATCTTTAAGCCCTACCCCGGATTTCGCTAAGATGCTAGGGTTAGTAGTTATACCTTTTAAAGGTATACTTTTATTAAAACGGGCCAGTTGTTGAAGGTCAGTCGTATCAAGGTAAAACTCAAACATATCAATCATCCTAAATCAGTGTCGGTTAATTTTAACAATTGCTTGCTGAAACGACTAAACATTATTCATAGCCCTAGTTTTATATACACACTTAATGACACAGAAATTAACCAGACCCAATAAATTTAAAGTTAAGCATGTGTTGCTTGCACATGGAAATGGTGGGCGTTTGATGCGTGAATTGATTGAGCAAGTGTTTGCACATCATCTTCATAATGAACTCTTAGATACTAATTCGGATGCGGCCTTCATTCCTTTTGAGAATAATGGATCTGAGTTAGTTATAACTACGGATGGTTTTACTGTTGAGCCTTTAGAATTTCCGGGTGGAAATATTGGTAGTTTAGCGGTGCATGGTACGGTCAATGATTTAGCTGTTTCGGGTGCTAAGCCTCTATATCTAACGCTTAACGCTTTTGTAGAAGAAGGTTTAGAGCTAACCGTGTTAGATAGAGTAGTAGAAAGCATGGCTCAAGCGTGTTTGGAATGTGGAGTAAAAGTCGTAGCGGGTGATACTAAGGTGTTACGCAGAGGGCAAGGCGGTGGTATATATTTTGCCACCACAGGGGTTGGTCAACGCGCCCTTAAGCATCGATTAGGTTTAAATCAGATTCAATTAGGCGATATGCTTTTACTAAGTGGCACAGCGGGTGATCATGGCACTGCGGTCATGTTAGCCAGAGAGCAGTTTGGGTTATCAGGTTCTTTGCAATCTGACGCAGCTTCTGTACTGCCAATTACGGAAGCATTGTTGAGTTGTCAGGGCTTACGTTTTATGCGTGATCCAACGCGGGGCGGAGTTGCTACGATAGCGCATGAAATCTCACACGTTCTTAAACATTCTGTGCGGTTGTATGCTTCAAAAATACCTATTAATGAACAGGTCAGGGTGGTGTGTGATTTGTTAGGGTATGATCCTTTATATATGGCATGTGAAGGTCGAGTATTAGCCGTTATCGCGCCTGAATTTGCGGAAGCTGCAGTCAATAAGTTGCAAGCATTAGGCTATGTTGATGCAGCCATTATTGGTAGGGTCGAGCGTGGGCGAGCGCATGTTTTTTTAGAAACAGAATTAGGGGGTGAGCGGATATTGCAAGAGCTAGAAGAAGATCCCTTGCCAAGAATTTGTTGATACTATTTTATTTAAACTAGCGTTACAAATAAGTATTCATTATTTCAAATAATAATTTGTAGTTATTTTTAAGATGTTTTATAAGATTATTGCTTGTTAAGCACTTTGTGCGCAATATAGAATAAGCCATTGGCTTCAGCAAAGAAACATAAAAAATAATAGGTTAAATGTGCAAGCAATATTTCTGAAGAAACTAAAGTACTGTTTAAAATTTTCTGTTTTGACAGGAATGTTGGGTTGCGTTGTTCAGCAAGTTTCTTATGCAGATGTTGTTGATGGTGATAAAGACTCACCTTTAATTGAGAAATTAAAAGATGCCATTGTTTCATTAGATAGTAATAAAGTGCTTGCTAAGCAGATCACTGCACTTATTTCTGCAAAACAACTCCCAGATTTAAAACGATCAAATTTCGAAAATCGTGCTGATGATTTGATAGATTTATATAAATTGTCTGGATATAAATTATTGTGGTTATCAAGTCCAGAAGCCGAAAAGAATAGCCATGAATTAATTACTTTAATTGATAAGGCGGTGGAGAACGGGCTTAATCCTGGAGACTATGAACTAGAAGTTTTAAAGCAGTTGCATGCTAAAGCCGCAATTCTAGCACCAGATAATTATAAAGAGTTAGTTCGATATGATGTTGCATTTAGTTTGTCTTTAATAAGATACCTGCATGATTTGCATTATGGTCGTATCAATCCTAAGGATATTAATTTCAATCTTAAGCTGAGAGATAAAAAAAGTATTGATATTCCAAAGTTAATTTTTGAACATAATAATTTAGGCTCCATAGCGCAATTGGTTGAGTTAGTTCAACCTAAACTCAAGCAATATGAGAAACTTAAAAAAGAGTTAGTTAATTATCACAATTTAGCCAATTCGAATATTGATTTACATCTACTTTTCACACGAAAATTAAATCCTGGCGATAATTTTCCTGAAGCGGCATCATTAGCACGTTTTTTAGTGGCAACAGGTGACACATCAAAAGAAACGGAATTTCAAGTTGGTAAATCTGATCGATACAACGATAAATTAGTTGCAGGTGTTAAAAACTTTCAAGTTAGGCATGGTATTGATGCGGATGGCGTTTTAGGTCAACGAACGGTTGATGCGCTTAATACGACATTAAAAACTCGTGTAGAACAGATTGAGTTAGCCATGGAAAGATTGCGTTGGTTACCAGAACTGAGTAATGGCGCGGCTATTATTGTAAATATTCCTGCTTTTCAGTTATGGGCTTTTGATGATGTCAACGAAATCAATTCCAATATAAAAAACATGCGGGTAGTGGTAGGAAAAGCCCTTAAAAATGAAACGCCTGTGTTAATGGCTGAAATGCGTTTTATCGATTTCATGCCGTATTGGAACGTTCCTTATAACATAGTTAAAAAAGAAATTATCCCTAAATTGCTCACTAATCCTCGCTATCTTGATGGTGAAAACATGGAGATGGTAGCAACAGAGGGGGGCGAAGCAAAAACGGTCTCATTTTCTTCGGCAACGCTATCAGGCCTTAATCAGGGTAACGTCAGAATTAGGCAAAAGCCTGGTAATAAAAACGCGTTAGGTAAAGTGAAATTTATGTTTCCTAATAAGAATGATGTTTATTTGCATGATACGCCTTCGCATCATTTATTTAGTCGTTCTCGTCGGGACTTTAGTCATGGCTGTGTGCGAGTAGAAAATCCCGATCAATTAGCCCAATTTGTTTTAAAAAACCAATTGAGTAAAGAAGAAATTGATGAAGCTTTTCAAGCCCAAAAGAATCGAAGGGTAACGCTTAAAAAATCTATTCCGGTGATGTTCTTCTATACAACTGCTTTTGTAGATCATAATGATCGTCTGTCTTTTTATGAAGATATTTATGCTTATGATGAAGTGTTAAAAGCAAAGCTTAATAAACTGCAAGATGTGTCTGATCTAACAATATTTTTACCGCCACCAGAGGTTATAGAGCCACTACACTCTGTTAATGATGGTTCAGTGAGTCTCTTAAATCACCCTAACGAAGAAAGTCGGTCGTAGGCATAAATAACTTTTACCAGCTTCTAATATCCCCTGTATCTAAGTGAACAAAATTACTTTCTGGGTAATATCCAACCCCGCCTCTTGCCATGGATAGCGCAGCTTTTTTAATAACATGTGCTTGTAGACCTTCAATTCTAATATCAATTGCTCTGCCTTGCATGTGATAGCTATGTTCAGCTACCCCAGAACTGATTCTGCGTAAAGCGGCATTCGTTTCTGGTGCTCGATAAGCTGAAACAACTTGAATAGGTTGGTTAATACCTAGTGTCTGTTTTAGATCATATAGTTGGTCAATTAACGCTGTGTCCATGGGATGAACGTCATTTGTATGGTAATCACGCAATAAATGATTAATTTCATGTAGCGCGTTATTAATATAGCGACCTTTCTCAAAGTAGGTTAGTTTAAGTTTATCGCCTGTTTGTGTATGGACTAAGTGTATTGATTTAGCGGGTGTAATTCGTTTTGAAGTGCTTTGAGTATTTTTGCTTAATTTACTATGTATTAGACTGTGATGAACTTCCTCATGCGGAAGAAATAAACGTCCATGTCCATATTTGTGGGGTTCAATAATTGATCTGACAGTTGCAGATGCCATATTAGTTCCTCCTAAAGCGAGAAGTGAACCATAGGCTAGTTTCTTTAAAAAGTCGCGTCTTGTTGATATTTCAATTTCTTCAGCTTTAATAGTCTGTTTTGATTTAGTGGCCATAATTAATTTCCATTTTGACGCGTTATGTTAATTATCTAACTTTAGTCTTAAAATAACCTTAAATTTTTATGAAAGAAATATGACAGAAGCGGTAATACGAATAGTGATCTATCTATTACGATAAGCGTTTTATGTGTTGATCTATGGGTCTACATTCTGCTATATATGTATTCCAAGCATAAACTTGTTCTCTGCTAACGATGAATTACTAATGGGTGATCAATGTATGAGTAAAAAAATCGTTAAACCTTCAACTTATCTTTTAGAAGTTAAGACGCTTTCTGATCGGATTGTTAAAGCACAGCAACCTATACGAATATTGGATGCCATCAAATGGGATGATAGTGTTAAACAAGCGTTTTTTGATGATAAGTGTAAAAATCCTCCTAAAGTTACAACGGATTATTATAAAAATAGAGCGCTTGGATTTGATCCTGCTGATAAAAAATTAGAGTTTTATCAGATAGAACGTGACTTAGTACGTAAGTTGGGTCAATTAAACCCTTTAAGTGTCATCATGCGGCGCATCTGTCGAGAATATCAAGATGTTGTCGGGATGCTTGAAGCACGCGGCACACCCTTGTTTTCAAATATCTCTCAAGAGTTGTATGGTTCATCGCAAGATGTTTTTCATGTGGGCGATCCAACCATTGCTGATTTTGGCACCATGATGGAAGGTACTTTAAATCCTTTAATAAAGTTAGATTGTGAAGAGCCAAAGACCATTAATGCAAAAGAAGCGGTAGAAATTCTTAATGAAAAAATAGAAAGTGTTTTTCCGGGTGATGGTTTACGTGCCATGTTAAGTGACGGAATTATGGCAGATGCTGCTGCGGGTACAGACTATATCAAGTTACGTGCTGATGCCATGTTTAATATGCGGGATCTTCGAGTGCTTGAAGTGCATGAAATATGGGTGCATTTAGGAACAACACTGAACGGTTTGGCACAGCCGTATTGTACTTTTCTCGGCAAAGGCCCCCCATCTGCGACAGTGACCCAAGAAGGATTGGCTGTATTGATGGAAATTTTAACGTTTAGTTCCACTCCACATCGCTTGATGCGATTGATCAACCGCGTGCGCGCCATTACCTTGATTGAGGAGGGGGCTGATTTTATGGATATATTCAAATTCTTTAAAGAGAAGGGTTTAGACGACGAAGATAGTTATACTTTTACGAGTCGAGTATTTAGAGGAAGTACTTATAACGGCATGCCTTTTACTAAAGATTTAACTTACCTGAAAGGCTTTGTTCTCACGTATAATTTTATGCGCTTAGCCGTTATAAAAGGCATGCCAGATCGTATTCCTTTGTTATTTTGCGGTAAAACTATGATTGAGGATATGAAAGTGTTGGTTGATTTAGTGGAAGAAGGGACTGTGATAGCACCACACTTTTTGCCGCCACAATTTAAAGATTTGATGGGTCTTGCCTCATGGTTAAGTTTTAGTCGATTTATGACATCCTTAAACTTTAGACAGTTAGAGCAAGATTATGCCAATATCTTGTAAATGACTATTAAGTAGACATGGATGTTACTACTTTTATATCCATTGCATTTTTTAGATGTGATCAATTAGAACATAGAAGTCTTAGCAATAAGTCGTGTGTGTTTTTCGTCATAAAATCCTGTATCAATGAAAGATAAATTTTTAAGCTTTTTTAATACCCTTAATAAAGATGAGCAGCAAATTTTGCTGGTGTTATCTGTCGTTTATGCCCCTATCGTTCAATCTAATTTGCAGATTTTATTGCGCTCATTGGCTTGTATTGAGCCTAAAAAATTAGCGTTAATCGATATGCATTTAAGAGAAAAACTGCAACAGTCTGGAATGATTTTAGTTACATCGGATGGATGGCAATGTAATAGAAAAGTAGCTGAACACATAACACGCTTGGCAATTAACGAACCTTGGTTTAATAAGTTGGCGCAACATTTAATTGCACAGCCAAGTTATTATTATCCAGCTAGAGTTGATATATATCATGCTATCAAACAACTCCGTATTTTTTTATATCAAGAAAATGTAGCGGCTTTCGCCGCAAACATTGAGCATTTTTTTAATGCTTATCCTCAACATTTTATTGAGGTTATGAACGATATTTTTTTTAATGGATATAATTCATCTTGGTTTAGTGCTTTACCTGATGCCATAAAGAGCACGGTTTTAAAATATTATTTAAAAGACAGTTACTTTTATTTAATTGATGATTCATTTCAATATAAGTTGTTAGAGTCATTCTTTGGTAAAAAAAGACCTGTTAATCGTGACATAGTGCATGCACTTCTTTCAGAGCGTTTAGTGCGTGGTAATTTTAAAGATGCCGAAGCGTGGTTGACTGGAGACTATACGTTTGAAGGACTTAAATTATTAGGCACATTAAGATTTTTAGAAAATAAAAATGATGAAGCCATCGTTTATTTTCAGACAGCGCTCAAGGTGCTTAAAAAAGAATCAGGTAAACGTAATATAGTCATCGAGGGATTACAAGGGTATTTCTATAATCTCGCATTACTTAAAAGTCGCCAATTACCCAACTTACTGTTGTTGAGGCAGCAATTAAAACTATCTATAAAGCAAGGTGACTTAAATCCTTTTAATGGACTAAGTCTCATGTTATTAGAGTTGCTTGATATTTATCAAGGTAAAGCGACCATTGAGCAAAGTGTTTTTTTATTAACCAATAAAACCTCGGCTTATGAACATTTGTTTCAAGGTTTACTTTTATTTTGGTTAAGTGAATTAAGCACATTAACCCAAGGTGAAGTGAATAATGCTTATGCTGTTCAATTGGCTGAGTATTGCCAAAAGGCAAAACAATTAAATTATGCTTGGTTTGCTAGTGTTAGTGCGGCTTTTTTGGTGCGGATTGGCTATGTGGATGAGCAATGTCAATTAATTGAACAACAGTATTCAGACTTATCTTATGCTGAGCTCATTAATTTATTACCCCAAGTGTCTTCCTGGCAAAGAGCATTAGATGCATTATCGCAACTCACGACTCAAGTAGATGCTTTTGATCAAAAAGAACTTCGTATTATCTGGTCAATAAAACTACACAAAGATAATGTTATTTTAGAACCCAGAGAGCAACGCTTGGGTATAGGGGGTAAGTGGACTAAAGGTAGGGTGATCCCTCTAAAAAAATTACTGAATAATATAGATGAGTTTGATTATTTATCAGAACAAGATAAACGCATTTGTGCCCATATACAGATTGTCAAAGAAACGGATTACTACGGGTACGCTGCAAGAGAAAAATATATTTTATCCAGTGTTGCGATTACGGAAGCAATAGGGCATCCGGCAGTTTTTTGGTCTAACCAAGAACAATATGATCATCCAATAGATATTAGATTATTAGAGCCACAATTACTAGTTAGAGAAGTGCAAGATAAGTTACATATCTCTTTGTTGCCGCCCATCAATCAAGAAAAAATAATCGCTCACAAGACAGCGAGCAACGGCTTGCAGATTTATGCAATTAATGACTCTCACCGACAAGTTGCAGAGATCTTAGGGCAAACTGGCTTGATTGTTCCGCAATCAGCGCGTCAGCAAGTAATTGATTCCATTGCTTCAATTTCGTCAATGCTTACGGTGCAATCTGATATTGGAGGCTCCTCTAACTTAGCTACATCAGTAGAATCAGATAGTCGGTTGCACATTCACTTGCAACCTATGGGGCAAGGTATACAAATTGATATTTTTGTGCAACCCTTTGTTGAAGGGGGGCCGCTCTATATTCCGTGTACGGGTGGAATGACGGTCCTGGCAGAAATTGACGGTAAGCAATATCAGACTACACGAGATTTTGAATTAGAGAATCAATACCTTTCTCAAGTTCTCGATAAGTGCCCACAACTTTATGCTTCTAAAGAACCTCGCTGGAAATTGGATGATGCCGAAACCTCATTAGAAACATTGCTACAACTGCAAGAATTAGGTGAGTTTGCTATTTTAGAATGGCCTAAAGATAAGAAAATTAAATTGAGTCGAGAAGTGGGTTTATCTTCAGTGCAGTTCTCAGTGCGTAAAGAGAAAGATTGGTTTAGTGTTGAAGGAGATTTAGAAGTAGATAACGGCCAAGTATTGGATATGCAACGCTTAATGAGCTTGTTGAGTGGTTCTACCAGTCGTTTTTTACAATTAGAAGATGGTCAAATTATTGCATTAACGCGAGAATTAAGACAACGTTTAGATGATCTTTCTGGTATCGGTGAAGTGCACAAAGACAAGGTACGCTTCCATCCCTTAGCGGCTTTGGCGTTGGATGAAATCACTTCGGGTATGGCTGTAACAGCCAGTGTGCCTTGGACAGAACAGCTTAATCGTTTAAATGAAATGGGTGACTTAAATCCTAAGCCTCCCTCGACCTTACAAGGTGAGTTGCGCGATTATCAGTATGAGGGTTTCCAATGGATGATGCGTCTTGCACATTGGGGGGCGGGTGCTTGTTTAGCGGACGATATGGGCTTAGGTAAAACGATTCAGGCTATTGCTTTGATATTAGCAAGAGCCCCCAAAGGCCCTACATTGATATTGGCCCCTACCTCTGTATGTATTAATTGGTTAGAAGAAATACAACGCTTTGCGCCGACCCTTAATGTCGCTCAATTTGGTGTCGGTGATAGACAAGAAATGCTTGATAATGCAGGGTCCTTTGATTTGATTGTCTGTAGCTATGGTTTATTGCAAACAGAAGCTGATCGTTTAGTTGCCAAGCATTGGCATACTCTTGTTGCTGATGAGGCACATGCCATAAAAAATGCGCTCACTAAGCGTTCTAAGGCGGCCATGGCTTTGCAGGCAGATTTTAAATTGATTACGACGGGTACCCCTATAGAAAATCATTTGGGAGAACTGTGGAATTTATTTAATTTTATAAATCCAGGTTTGTTGGGAACATTGCAAAAGTTTAATCAACGTTATGC
>CAIXDX010000251.1 GCA_903918335.1 uncultured Methylococcaceae bacterium
AGCTAACTCTGCCAAGCGAATACCCGATTTAGTCTGTTCATCACTGATATTAACCTGTAGACAAATGTTTAAAGGCGGTAAGGTATTAGCGCGTTGATCACTTAAACGCTGCGCAATTCTAAAACTATCGACACTGTGCACCCACGAAAAGTGATTGGCAATCAGCTTGGTTTTATTGGATTGAATAGGCCCAATAAAATGCCAGGTAATGTCATAAGCGCCTAATTCCTTTTGTTTACCGAGGGCTTCTTGGCAATAATTTTCGCCAAAATGACGTTGCCCTGCTTGATAAGCTTCTGCAATCGCTTGCGCGCTTTTCGTTTTACTCACCGCCAGCAATAAAACATCCCCCGACAATCGTGCATAACGTTGTTCGGCTTGAGAGATTTGCAACAGGATGTCATTTAATTGGTTTTTAATCATCATCAATAAAATAGTAAAAGAGTTTTAAGTATCCATGTTATCAAACATGGCTATTATTAGCTTATTAAGGGTGGAAAAAGCCTCAATTAAAGTCAATGTGTTATTGATTCATCAACAAGCAACGTCGAAAAACATAGATAAGACGCTCTTGAGTATCTAATCAACAATAAATAGTCCCATGAGAAGTCCTGCAATAAACATACGTCAACGAATGGCTTGATACGACCTTCTTTAATGCCTACATAACATTGAGTAATCCTTATAAGACGATCTCAGATATATCTACGATAACGAATAGCATGATGAGACGTTCTTTGATAGCTATACAACAATGAGTAGGTCACATAAGACGTCTTCGGATACTTGATCAACATTGATGGACTAATAGGTGCTGTCTTATAAATTTATAAGCTAACGTATATCTATTCATCAACAACATATGCGCTACATAAAACATCCTATATACCCCATGAAAGCTTGTTGAATATCCATAGGACAATAAAGTTGTAGCCCTCGACGTTGATCAAGTATCCAAAGATTACCTATGTTTAATCAACAAGTGCTTATAGGGGTTACATGACGTCAGATAATATTATAAGACGTCGAGTAATGATTAAAGGTTGTCTTATATCGCTATTTGATGTCGGGTAATACCTATACGTTAACGAGTAATGTATATATAACGTTCTTGAGTTCCCACTCGATGTCAAACAGGGTTGCTAAGGCGCCTTATTTTTAAAGTTTTTTGCTACGTACTGGTATTTTGCAAAATAGATGTTCTTTTTGCACCGGTGTTTTTGAACTGTTGAAAACGATGAATAAGTCAAGTCCACTTATGTATAAAAACAAAATGAAGTAATAAGCCAGTAGAAAAAAGCAATCAAGATAAAATAGAAATAAGTCCAGCATCTAATATAAGCACTGGAAGAGAAGCATGGGTAAAGAGACGCCATTTTGTTTCTCTGAAATCATCGATAGATAGATACGCTACTCTTTTAAATTACTTGCACATGAAGCATAAAGAACCTATATTCAGACTCTAATTCAGAACGATTTAATTACTGACCATGTCCAATTTGCAAATTTCAGAAGATATTTTACCTTTAAGGCAATTTAAAGCGCATGCCTTTCGTCCACTTAAAAGTATCAACAATCACAATCGATCTATCGTCAGCACTCAAAATGGCAAACCCGCAGCGGTTGTATTATCACCTAGCGAATTTGATCGACTTAACAGTCAATCCCATTTTATGTCTGCTGTACAACAAGGCCTAAATGTTGAGCAAGCATGAAGAATTGTCACTGAGTCTTTAGTAACACGCTATGGATATTAACGAATTATTAGCTTTGTCCATTAACAGTGGCGCTTCTGATTTACATTTATCTACAGGACTACCACCGATGATGCGCATTGATGGGGATATCAAGCCTATTAATACAGTTGCCTTAGATGATGCCACAGTTAAATCATTAATTGATAGCGTCATGAATGATCAACAACGTAAAGACTACCAGACTTTCTTAGAAACAGACTTTTCGTTTAGCCTATCAGGAACCGGTCGCTTTCGAGTCAATGCCTTTAATCAACACAGGGGATCTGCGGCTGTTTTTAGAACGATTCCTGAAATCATACCTACTTTAAAAGAGTTACAAGCACCGCCGCTTTTCGAAGACCTCACTACAAAACCACGCGGTCTCATATTAATCACCGGCCCAACCGGCTCTGGTAAATCTACTACCTTAGCCGCCTTAATTAATCATATTAATAATAGAGATTGTGCGCATATTATTACCATTGAAGACCCCATTGAGTTTGTACATAGCAGTCGAAAGTGCTTAATCAACCAAA
>CAIXDX010000252.1 GCA_903918335.1 uncultured Methylococcaceae bacterium
TTATCGGGGAATACCACTCTACCCAAAATATTGCCAAAAGGATCTTGTTGCCAATTAATAAAGTGATTCTTTGGCTCTATACGCAATGCATAAGCTTTAATGGGCGTGCGACTATGCACGGCTGGCCGCAAGCGAAATACATGAGGAGACAAGGATACAGGTCTATCAAAACTGTATACGGTTTTGTGACGAATGGCGACACGTATGGTCATAATCTTTTTTCCTATTGCCTAAGTTTAATTTGGCTGTGTTTTAATAAATGCTAAGCTCACATTCCACATGCACATAATGTAAGCATAAATTGTTCCATAATTGAGTTTTATCAAAAACAAACTAGCCATTCACATCAAATAAAAAATCAAAATAAATTTGAAGGACGTTACTAGGTAGGAAATATATCAAGAGGCCTCTTATTAAAAGAGGCATGTAATAAGTAAATTTAATCAATCAGAAAATCCAATATAATTTCGATAGGGTGATCCCAATTTCCATGTAATGGCCTCAGTGTAATAGTGCAATAAAGCAAAATATCCCAGTAAACCTACCGTAATGACTTTGTGAATTTCTACCCCAAAAAACAACTGCGTTATTAAACTCACCCATAAATCACCATAAGCCTGTAATACAAAAGCTAATGCAAATGAAGATAAAGGTAATACCAAAAATATATTAATATTAAATTGAGTAGCGTAACGATAAAGAAAATTTTGTGGTCTTTGATGATGCCTATTAAAATCATGTGTGACATAAAAGACATAAGCAGTCGCATCATGCACCAATCTGGGCACTAAAATAGCCAAGAAATAATATTGCTGAACATAAAAATAGAAACTGCTTACAACTAATAAGACATTGGCCCATAAAAACCACTGACCCATTTTTGTGCTAATAAGACGTAAACAATATATGGCCGTTAATATCATGCAGGTACATAGTGAACTCACCGCTAGCTTTATTAAGGCTACCTCATGAGCCTCTAAACTATTCTTTAAAAAAATACCAATATAAATAAACAGTCCTGCCGCGATACTTAAAGCTAGTAAAAGATGGTATGCCCAATTAGGTAAGCGACAAACACCTCGGGCAACCCCATGTTGCTGCTTAATGACATGGTAAACCGTCCAAGCTGCTACTAAAACATAAAAGACCTTATAAGGTATAAACAAACTTCCCACTCCAAATACAACAGCAACCAAGAAAGTAAAACCTATAATATTTCGTTTATAAAATTTACGATATTCAGCATTACCCACTAAAACTATGGCACTGGCCAAAATATGCGGCGTACCAAACAAAATTTGAAATAATAAAAAATGCGTTGGGGTAGAAGGTAAACTGTTTTTTAAATAATCATGCAAAAAGGAAACATCAATAAGCTGAACCAATAAACATAAGGGAATAATGGCATATAAGCTTAATAAAAATTTAAATGAAACTGTCAATTTTTGTTCAACTATTATTGATTGAATTGAAGAAACAGGTGCAGACATAAACTCATCCTCTGATTTATAGTTGTTATATTTTAAAACAGAAGCTAAATTAGACTGAATAATTAAATACCTCGATAGTAACCTTCTTACTTTACCGCTAAGCAATGACACAATTATTTCAATTACATCCTCAATTAAACACAGATTGCATAAAATTAGGTCAATTTGAATTGTGCCAATTATTACTGATGAATGATAATCAGTTTCCTTGGTTTATTCTGGTTCCAAAAAAAACAGGCGTTAAAGAAATATATCAATTAAGCAAAGCAGATCGACTCTTACTTACCGAAGAGTCTAATTATTTAGCTGAAAATTTAGCGTTGCTTTATAAAGCCGACAAATTGAATATTGCTGCAATAGGTAACTTAGTTCCCCAACTTCATATTCACCATATTGTACGCTACCAATCTGACAAAGCTTGGCCTGCACCAGTATGGGGGAAATTTGAAGCTATTTCTTACACTGAAACACAGTTGATCACTACTATTGCTGACATCAAATCTCAACTAATTTACTTAAATTCATAATTATGGACAAAATTCTAAAATCAAGTCTTTGGATATTGATTGCCATTTTGGGTGCTTCTGCCGTAGGTGGTATTGCAATTAACCGAGGAGAACCTATTAATGCGCTGTGGTTTATCGTTGCCGCGCTTTGTATTTATAGTATTGCCTATCGCTTTTACGCCGCATGGATTGCCGCTACTGTGTTAACGGTCGATGCCACCCGAGCAACGCCAGCAGAACGCTTAGAAAATGGTCGTGATTTTATACCCACTCACAAATGGATAGTTTTTGGACATCATTTTGCCGCCATTGCCGGACCGGGGCCCTTAGTCGGTCCAACTCTCGCTGCCCAATTTGGTTATTTACCCGGCACATTATGGATCTTATTTGGTGCTGTGCTTGGCGGATGTGTTCAAGACATGGTCACGCTTTTTCTATCTACACGCCGAGACGCTAAAAGTTTAGGCCAAATGGCTAAAGACGAATTAGGTGCATTTGGCGGGACAGCCGCATTAATAGCTACCTTTTCGATAATGATTATTTTAATTGCCGTTTTAGGCTTAATCGTTGTTAATGCTATGAAACATAGTCCTTGGGCGACATTTACGGTTTCTGCTACTATCCCCATTGCTATGATAGTAGGTGTTTACATGCGCTACTTACGACCAGGCCAAGTTCTCGAAGCCTCTGCAATCGGTGTATTTTTATTATTATTATCGGTTATAGGTGGTCGAAACGTTGCTGAA
>CAIXDX010000253.1 GCA_903918335.1 uncultured Methylococcaceae bacterium
AGAAAAAGACAACTTCTGGCTTTGGGTTGGCGGCGCTGTTTTAGCTGTAATTGTTACTGTTGTTGTAATCAAATCTAGTGAGCATGATAAGTATGAAACTTCTGCAAGAGCGATTGCAGAAGACCCAGCTAATTCAGCTTACAAAAAATAATTAACTTTTCGTTGTAGTTAATCATTTAGCTGTACCGTTGTAACCACATAAAAAGCCTGCCATTTCGCCTCTTATGTGTCGCTGTTCTTAATAAATCCTCGTTATTTTGGGCTGTTTAATGAATATGTTGTATAAAAGTTAAACAGCTCTTTTTTATCTACAATCCTAAACTGCTTCGACTTAACCTCAATCAAATTACGCGATTGAAATAAGTGAAAAATGCGACTGACCGTTTCATGCGCAATACCCAAATGATTACCTATCTCTTCCCTAGACATACTCAATCGAAACTCAAGCTCAGAATAACCGCGCACTCGCAAGCGCTCTGACACATTTAAAATAAAATTTGCCACCCTCTCTTCCGCTGAACGCCTACTTAACAACATTTTTTGCACTTGTGAATCTAATTCGTCACAAGATCTTTGTAATAAAATATGACTCAAACTCGGCATATTTAATTCAAACTGCTCAATCTTATGGGCAGGCAAATGACAATAATTTATAGTCTCTAAAGCAATGGCAGTACAGGTATGTAATTGTGTTGCTAAGCCATCGAACCCCATTATTTCACCAGGCAACATAAATCCCACCACCAACTCATTACCCGCTTGATCAAAACTCACCAACTTAGCACTACCCGACCTTAATGCAACCATGCCTCTAAAAGGACTACCTGCATGATAAATGGCTTCACCTTTCTGACGAATATTATTCCGACTTACCAATAAAGCTAACTCACCTATTTCATGCCTATCCAAGCCTTTGGGAATACATAAATTATCTAAGTTACAGTTTTCACAGGTAACCGGTTGATGCGTGGTTGAAAGCTTTGGAATATTAAGATCTGACATTACTTAAATTGAGACTTATCCTATCGACGTCTGTTTTTATTGGATATATAGAAACTGTGCTCATGCCTGTTCCTAAAGAACAGGCATGAGTTATAGAAGAGTATTATTAAAAAAGAGTGACATCACTCGGATTGATATCAGCATCATAATCAATGCCCTCAATACCAAAACCGAACAACTTTAAGAAATCAGAACTGTACGCTTTATAGTCTGCTAACTCTGCAATGTTTTCTTCGGTTACCGCTTCCCAAATTGCTTCAACTTGGCTTTGGACATGCGGTTCTAATTCTTTTTCATCCACTCGATAACGATTTGCAGCATCAATGCGTGGCGTGTCGGTATATAAACATTCTGAGAATAAACGCTCAATTTGCTCAATACAATGCTCATCAGTGCCTTCTGCCTTCATAATCTTAAATAAGATAGACAAATAAAGCGGCATTAATGGAATGGCAGAACTTGCTTGAGTGACTAACGCCTTTAATACAGCGACATTAGCTGAACCATTGACCAC
>CAIXDX010000254.1 GCA_903918335.1 uncultured Methylococcaceae bacterium
ACGTTAGTACCTGATAAACGCACAATCAATGGCACTTTCATGTCAATTTTTCTAACGGCTTGCACAACACCTTCAGCGATCCAATCACAACGATTAATACCCGCAAAGATATTAACTAACATCGCTTTAACGCCTTTATCCGCTAAAACTAAACGGAAGGCTTTTTCTGTACGTTCTGCAGATGCTCCACCGCCTACGTCAAGGAAATTAGCTGGTTCACCCCCAGCTAATTTAATCATATCCATAGTGGCCATGGCTAAACCAGCGCCATTGATCATACAACCAATATCACCATCTAAGCCTACATAACTTAAGCCACGATCAGCGGCCGCCATTTCACGAGGGTCTTCTTGCGTTTTATCGCGTAATTCAGAAATTTTAAGCTGCCTAAATAAAGCATTATCATCAAAGCCCATCTTAGCGTCTAAAGCAACTAGTTCATTACCACTAGTAACGACTAATGGGTTAATTTCTAACATGCTGACATCTAATGCACGCAATGCTTTATAACAACCTTTAATAGTTTTTACAGCATGACTCATAATTTCAGGATCTAAACCCAGTGCAAAAGCCATTTCACGCGCTTGATAATCTTGTAGGCCGACCGCAGGCTCTATATAGATTTTAGTTATCGCTTCGGGATTAGTCACTGCAAGTTCTTCAATGTCCATACCACCTTGCGCAGAACCCACCATCACTATACGCTCTGAACTCCGATCAACTAAAAAGCAAAAATAAAGCTCTTTAACAATATCAGTACCGGCTTCAACATACAGACGTGAACATACTTTACCTGCAGGACCCGTTTGATGAGTGACTAATCTTTTACCCAATAAAGCGTCAGCAGCTGCCTGCACTTCATCATGAGTTTTACAAATCTTGATACCACCTGCTTTACCACGTGCACCTGAATGAATTTGCGCTTTTACTGCCCAAACATGACCACCGATTTCTCGGGCACGTTGCACAGCATCTTCAGAACTATAAGCCAAGCCACCTTCAGCGACCTTAAGACCATAACCACTTAAAATATCTTTCGCTTGATACTCATGAATATCCACAGCATCTCTCTTCTTTAAAATGTATTTAGATGAAAGGAACCAAAACTTAACACAATAACGTCTTAAATCTCAGTACCTACTATTTAGTTTTTGCGGCAATTGCTTCTGCCGCCTTAACCACATTATTAGCCATTTTTTCTGACGCAGCGTCAATTAAACGACCATCTAAAGCGGCTGCGCCTTTACCTTGTGCCGCTGCTTCTTGTAAGGCGACTAAAATACGTTTGGCTTTTTCAACTTCAGCAACAGGAGGTGTAAACACTTCGTTTGCCAATTCAACTTGGGATGGATGAATAGCCCATTTACCTTCACAGCCTAAGGCTGCTGCACGTTTTGCAGCTAATTTAAATCCTTCAGGATCTTTAAAATCACCAAAAGGACCATCAATAGGACGTAAACCAAAAGCACGACAAGCCACTGTCATACGACTAATAGCAGCATGCCATTGATCACCAGGATAATCAGGGTTTAAACCACCAATATTTGTGGTTCTGGCACGATTACTAGCCGCATAATCAGCCACACCAAAATGTAATGCTTCTAAGCGCCCCGAAGCGCCATTACGCGCGATATCTTCAACATTAGCCATACCCAAGGCAGTTTCAATCAAAGCTTCAATCCCTATTTTATTTTTCAAGCCTTGTTGCATTTCTAACTGATTCAACATAGCTTCAACCATGTACACATCAGAGTAAACACCCACTTTTGGGATTAAAATCGTGTCGATTTTTTCACCCGCTTGTTCAACTAAATCAACAATATCACGTACCATGTATTGAGTATCTAACCCATTGATACGAACAGACACAGTCACACCATGTCCTTTCCAATCCATGTCATTGATAGCTTCTATAATATTTTTTCTAGCACGTAATTTATCATCAGGTGCCACAGCATCTTCTAAATCTAGAAAAATAAAGTCAGCACCACTCTTCATCGCCTTTTCAAACATCTCAGGACTTGACCCCGGAACGGCTAACTCACAACGCTGAACACGTTGAACTGACGCTGTATATAAAGTGTGAC
>CAIXDX010000255.1 GCA_903918335.1 uncultured Methylococcaceae bacterium
AACCTGAGCTGATTGATCCGGATGGACTAAAAAGACAATTTCGTAATGTCGCATTATTTTTCCTTTCGGTTAAGCCTCCCTTCTCTGTCTTAAAAAGAAGGTAAAGCAAGGAGAGGCAATCTGCCTCGATGAACCGCGCATTATAAAGGAATTTTATGCCAGAATAAAATTATTTGTTAAATCAGTGTGTTTACTAGATGTAAAGTCTGGCCATCCGTCGCCAATAATAACCACTATGTGCTCTATCATCCCAAAGATACAATTGATGACCTATATTTTTTGATTTTAGTATTTCACTAAGCTTAATGTTATTTTCCAAAAATGGATCTTCTTTACCAATAACTAAAACAATATCCATACCTCTAAGACAATTAAGTCGCCAGGAACAGTCTAAATTCGGTAAAAAATGATTAGGCGTATGAAAATAAATATCCTCATCATAATACCCATCAAACAAATCATTAAAATATTCTACATTTAATGTAAGATCATAACGGCCCGAAAAAGCGACTAATTTTTTAAATAAATGCGGGTAACGAAAAGCAATATTTGCGGCATGAAAAGCGCCCAAACTTAAACCATGAGAAATAACACACTCATGTGAATTTCTTTCATTCATAAAGGGCAAGACATCTTCTAAAATGTAGGACTCATATTCAATATGTCGCGAAATGCGATTTTTAGGATGAGCTTGTTTATTGTAAAGACTCTCTGCATCAATACTATCAATACAATACAACTGGAGATAACCTAACTCAATTTTAGCTTGTAGAGACTTTACTATCCCTAAATTCTCATATTCATAAAAACGCCCGAACCGAGAAGGCAAAACTAATACCTTTGCTCCAGCATGCCCAAAGACTAATATTTCCATGTGTCGTCTTAACTGCTTACTCCACCATTTATGGTATTCTCGTTTCATTGTAACTTCTCATATAAAGTCAAATTATCATTTCTAACTCAGTAAACATGCTTTACACAAAACACCCTCTCTTTAACAACCAACTACTCACCAATCAAAGCGGCAAAAAACTCTTCAAGTTGCCTCATTAACTCAACATCTTGTTGCGTTTTGTTAGGGTAGTCGTCATGACCCGCCTCAAGAACGTAGAGTTGTTTCTCTGAACTAACTGCATTACAAATAGCAAACTGACCTGGCGGTGCAACACAAGGGTCAAACTTTGCGCATGCAAAATGAACGGGCATTTTAATACGCTTAGCTGCAATGGCCGCATCGAAATAACGTAAAACTTGTATCGTTTGTTTTTTATGACTTAAATAGTATTGCTGGACACTATGAGCACTTCCATTAGTTTGAAGTCTCAGGCGTAATATTTGAGCGCCAAAAGTGGGTACATTCAAATGTCCTCTTGTAATACGAGCGTCCCATGCCAACGCCAATGCTCCAATGCCCCCGCTAAAACTAATACCCAGATACCCAATATGGCCCGTCAAAAATGGAAACAAAGATAATAGCGCACTAACACCTAACCAAACATCCTCAACACAACCACCTAATACATATTTGTCTCTATCATCTATATTGTGCAAGACATGCCAATAAGGCTCGGATGATATTTCCGGGTGCACGCTCAATGCTAAGCCCCTAAAACACAGGAACAATATTGCCGCATCTTTAAAGGGGAAATTTAATTCTGGGCCATCACAACCTCCATAGCCATGCCCTACAACAAATCCTCGTTTAATAACACCAGAAACTGGCAATAATAACCAGCCTTTAATTATAAAATTATCTGTTGATGTATAACTTATTTCTAACACCTGCCAGTCGGAAGCGTCCTCAGAAATAAGCTTTATTTGCGGCTGAGCATCTATCATCAATGCTCTTTGGTAACGTTGCTTCCAAAACTCGTCGAAATCTTTGGGTTCTTTGAGTGATACAATCGCTGCAAGCAATTGCTCAAGTGAATAACCATAACTGGGATCAAAGTGGTATTGAGAACTATCCATAAAGACTTCGTTACTGTTTTATTAATCCAGTTTGGCATTTAAATTTAGGAAACAGCATTGTAACATGTCAATTATTACCGTTTCATATAACTAAAACAATCAAGCTAAATACAAAGTCTTTTGTCTTGTCTTGTCTTGTCTTGTCTTGTCTTGT
>CAIXDX010000256.1 GCA_903918335.1 uncultured Methylococcaceae bacterium
TTGGCATGGTTTTAACGTGTTGATAAATAGCTTGAGCAATATTCATGGTATTTTTGGCCTTTACTCATTCAGTTAATGACAGTTACGTGCATACTTTACACAAAAAATCGTTGATTGACTTGAGCTTTTTGTTTTATTTTTTGATGTTTAAAATATATCCTTCGATAACCTCAGGATGATCGGAGCAGTCTGCTAATGCTAGATTTTAACAACCAAATACACTACCTTCTCTTCTAAGCTCTTCATATTCAGAATCTATACTAAAGCCTCAATCAGTTCCAGGGGGCAAGATGTTGCTCGGCGACTTGTAAGATACACACCATATTAAACCCCTAGAATCATCAAACTAAACAATATAGTAGACCATTACGCTAACATTTTTAACATTGAGTTTTTACCTTTCTTGAATTTACCCCAGACCATCGAATTTACCAAGAAGATTATCAAGACCGAACGAACTTATCACCTGCACTTGAATTTATTCGCTTGATTGTCAGTGATAAACAACAGACAATAAGCCGAGCCAAAGATTTAGCAGAGCGACTTGATAAAGCAGATGAAGATGGCTTGGATCTTATTGTTTATTATCATTATTTTTTCAAAAACCATGCTTTATTTACGTATTATTTTAGTCTCTATAGCCCTAGTAAATTTTGCTTATGCAAAACCTGTTATTAAAACGCATACTGACGATACGGGAGAGCAACGAAAAATCATGGTGGCTGTTGACCATGTCCTGGCTGCCAATCGTGATTTTGTTAAGCGACATAGAAAAGGTTATTTTTTACCTTTTATTAAAGGACAAACACCTAAAGCAACCGTTTTAGGGTGTGCCGATTCCAGAGTGCATACTCACGCTATTGATCCGCATCCCGATGGGGATTTATTTCTGGTCAGAAATATAGGTAATCAACTTGTACCAGTGCGAGGTTCAATTGAGTATGGCGTCAGGCATTTACACACACCTTTGCTTTTAGTGTTGGGTCATACCATGTGCGGCGCAGTGAGAGCGGCAATGCAGGATTATACTGAGATGTCTCCGGCGATTAAAACCGAATTAGATAATCTGCATGTCCCCCATGGCGATCCAGATAACGCATCATTGGTACTCGATTCAGTTGAGCATAATATTAATCATCAGATAGACGAGGCAATAAGCTACTTTTCTGATGAATTAAATCAGAAAAAATTAATAGTCATTGGTGCTGTTTATGATTTTAGAAATGATTACCATCAAGGTTACGGTAGGCTAATTATTACGAATGTCAACGGTTCAACTGATGCAGGAAAAATAAATCAATATCTTGGGTTTTCTGGTAAAAAATCGTTACATGATGTTTTTACAAGTGATGCCTACAAAGATAGACGCTAGTGCGTTCATGTCTCTTTATAAGGCAGGGTAAATCAACAATATCGGTCGGCTGATGAGAGCTGGATTATAAAATTATTTAAGTTTTTTCTAAGATTTATGTTTTTTTTCTGAAACTTAGGGTGGCGTGCTGAAATCTGGGGTTGAGCATTAAAACTTCAGTTTTTGTGATGCGGTACTGGTTTTAATGTTAGAACTTTTAGTGCTGGTTTGGCACTTAGGTTTGCGTTATTAAACCTAAA
>CAIXDX010000257.1 GCA_903918335.1 uncultured Methylococcaceae bacterium
CTCGGAATTTTTTCGCCATTGGGACCATCGTTTAAGAGCGATTTTATTTGTTTAGCGTAATAGAGCGAAAACTCATTATAGTCTTCGGTACTTAACATGCCGCCCCACGTATCAAATAACATAACTGCTTGTGCTCCAGCGGCTATTTGGGCATTTAAATACGCAGCAACTGATTGGGCAAGCTTATCTAGTAAAGCGTGCATGAGTTTGGGTTGTTCAAACATTAAGCCTTTTACTTTCTGAAAGCTTTTGCTACTACCGCCTTCAACCATGTAAGTCGCTAAAGTCCAAGGGCTGCCAGAAAATCCAATAAGTGGTACTGAGCCTTCTAATGATTTTCTGATTAAACTTACCGCATCGACGACATACTTTAATTCTGAATGGGGGTCCGGAATGGGGAGGGCATGAATGTCGGCGGCTGTTTTAATGGTTTTTTTAAATTGGGGACCTTCACCTTCTGAAAAGTAGAGTCCCAAGCCCATCGCATCCGGTATGGTTAAAATGTCAGAGAACAAAATAGCCGCGTCAAATTTAAAGCGTCTAAGGGGTTGTAAGGTCACTTCACAAGCTAACTCGGGGTTGGTGCATAAGTTAAGAAAGCTCCCCGCTTGCTCTCGAACTTGACGGTATTCTGGTAGATATCTACCCGCTTGTCTCATCATCCAAACAGGGGTCCGATCAATCGGTTGTTTTAATAGTGCTCTTAGGAATATATCGTTTTTTAAAGCTGTCATGTTTAATAGTTTTTATTTATAAAGTGTTGGGAGCCGTTCTAGTAGTGATGATTTAATCACAGGCAGTTCAATTTTGATAGATGGATCTGTAACCCATTGAGTCGCTAAGGCAATAATAACCAGTAATAGTACCGCACCCATTAGGGTAAATAATTCAGCATTTGTATTTTTTTTATAGAGTGTCGGTGGTAAAAGTTGAATTATCTTGCCGGGTAAGCCTTGCGTTTCGGCATAGATGAGATCGATTTTATTTTCTTCCGAATCAAAATAGCCTGAAGCAGTTGATGGAGATAAGAATTGTAAAAAATCGACACATTGTTTTTTGGTAAGCGGTGATACTTCTATTAAATTACATTCGTTCAATAAACTGTCTGTCATGCATTTCAATTCATATTCTTCATTGGTAAATAAGAACATCACTTTGTGTTTTCTATTTAATACGAAGTTTAATATTGAATTGATGAGTCCAGGTTGTAAGTTTATTGCATCATCTATTACAAGAAGTGCTTGTTTGTGATGAACGTCAGATTTTGCATGGTTGTTTAGCGATAATATTTTTTCTGTAATACTTTCAATCGTTAAATTAGCCGTTGCCTTGATGGTAGCGTTAATCCATGCGTCTTTATTCTGTGTTTGTAGAATACTGATAAGCGTTGATTTTCCGACGCCTTCAGGACCTAAGATGATCAGATTTTCTTTTGAATTTTCTACAAGGTGAGTGACTAGCTCAACCTTCTTTGTTATTTCTTGGGTAATAAAAGAATGGAAAACCGGATTTTTCTGAAATAACGTAGGTATATTAAGTTGATTTAAAGTGTCGCTATCTACCATAGGCGTCGAGTGTTTCTTTTAAATCTTCTGTATTTACCCCGATAGGTAAAGTAGCTTCACCTATTTTTTTCAACAATATTACGCGTATTTGTCCGTCTACATTTTTTTTATCGACAGACATTAAATCAATAAAACGCTCAGCATTTAAATTGTTGGGGGGGGTAGTGGGCAAATGACAGCGCTTAAATAGATTAATGATGCGTTCAACATCTGTGTCAGTTAACCAGCCTTTTCGGCGTGATAAGTCTACCGCTTGGCAAGTGCCGATTGCAACGGCCTCACCATGTAGGTATACGCCATAACCGGAGCCAGTTTCAATAGCGTGCCCAAACGTATGTCCAAGATTTAGAGTGGCTCTAACACCTGTTTCAGTTTCATCTTCAGAAACTATTTCTGCTTTATTTAAACAAGATTTTTTTATGGCATATGACAGCGCTTTTTTGTCTCTGGCTAATAAAGCCGGCATATTTTCTTCAAGCCAGATAAAAAATTCAGAGTCCCTAATTAGACCATATTTAATAACTTCAGCTAAACCTGCAGAGAGTTGTCGATCATCTAGGGTATCTAAAACATTAGCGTCGGCAATGACGCATTGTGGTTGATAGAACGCGCCTATCATGTTTTTTCCTAAAGGATGGTTAACGCCGGTTTTACCCCCCACAGAAGAGTCTACTTGTGCTAATAAGGTCGTTGGAATTTGGATAAAATTGATGCCGCGTTGATAGCAAGCAGCAGCAAAACCGCCCATATCACCAATTACGCCTCCACCTAAGGCAATTAATGTTGCGTTGCGGCTAAATTTATTGGCTAATAACTCATCGAAGATGCGAGTGACGTAATCCAAGGTTTTGAATTGTTCGCCATCTGGCAAGATAACCGTAGTCACTTGAAAAGTTTCAAGTTGACTTAAAACGGTATCTAAATAAAGTGGAGCAACTGTCTCATTACTGATGACGACGACTTGCTTTGATTTGATATGCTGTAAATAAAGCTCTGATTGACTGATTAAATCAGAGCCTATATAAATTGGGTAACTCCGTGAGCCCAATTCAACTAATATTTTATCCATGGAACTAATATTTGATTGCTTTATATTCTTCGAGTATGTGGTTGACTGCCGCTTTGCTTTGCATGATGCCAGTATCTACAATGATATCAGCGCAATTTAAATACAAAGGCTCACGTTCGGTAAATAATTCTTCAATGCGTTCTTTAGGGTTAGCAGTCTTTAGCAGTGGTCGCTGTGTATCACGTCTGGTTCTTTCCATAATACGATCGATTGAGCACTGTAAATAAATGACTATTCCATTTTCTTTTAATAATTTACGGTTTTCTTCCCTTAAAATCGCTCCGCCGCCTGTTGCTAAAACAATACCCTTTAATTCGGTGAGTTGTTGCAACATTTTTTGCTCCCTATCTCTGAAGCCATTTTCACCTTCAAATTCAAAAATTGTAGGTATATCGACTCCAGTACTTTCTTCAATTGCTTTATCACTGTCATAAAATGGCAGTCCTAGGCTTTTAGCTAACTGGCGACCAATGGTGGTTTTGCCAGCGCCCATTAAGCCTACTAAGTATATGTTTTCTGATCTTGACATCAAATTACCATCATGGATTAAAGCTTCCCTTGTGTGGGGGTGTAATAATGGATAACGTAGCGTTATCGTATCGTTGGATAGTTGAATATTACTAATATGGGTGTTATTCAGCTAAAGTTAATAGCGGGTATTATAAGATTAAAACCTGCCTAATTGGGATTATTATCAATATAAAAAGTGTGCAGGAACATTCAATTACTGGCTGCGTTATCTTTTATTATTTTGGGTGTGATAAATATCAGTAATTCTTTTTTGTCATCTGTATCGATATGTCTTTTAAATAGGGCGCCGATAATAGGTATGTCTGCCAGATAGGGTACTGAGTTAGTTGTATTTAATTTTGTACCTTCAAAAACACCGCCTAGTACAACGGTTTCACCATCCATCACTTGCACAGTAGTTTCAACTTCGCGTTTTGTTAATGGGGGAGGTTGATTGAGTTTTTGTAAGAGATAGTTAGGTTCGTTTTTAGTAATTGTTAATGACATTGAGATACTTCCGCTGGGTGTTATTTGTGGAATTACATCAAGTTCTAATAACGCATCTATAAATTGGATATTAGCCGCTGTGGTAGCTGTTGAGCCTGATTGGTAGGGTTCTTGGGTGCCTTGTTTTATTTTCGCACTGCATCTATCAGTGGTCATAACCCTTGGATTGGAAACAATTTCACCTTTGCCTTGATCTTGTAGTGCGGATAATTCAAGGTTTAAGACATAATCTGCCCCTTTGGCTAATGTCATGCCTAATTGCCCATAAGGGTTAGATGCGGCAAGATCAACGAGTGCATTATTCACTCCGCCAGATCCATTAATACTGCCTACAGTACCGCCTAATGGATTGACAGATCCTATCCCGCCGGAGTTCGTACCAAATGGTGTGGTATTACCTGCAATGCCAAATCTAACCCCTAATTGTTTAGCGAAAGTATGACTTGCAATAACAATTCTAGATTCAATCATGACTTGTCGGACAGGCACATCCAGTTTTGCGATTAGTTTTTTTGCTTCATCTAAGCGTTTTGTAGATTCTCTTATGATTAAGGTGTTGGTTCTTGAATCTACAACGGCAGTGCCGCGTGCTGAAAGAATTTTGAAGGTGTCTTTTTTATTGAGTTTTGTAGAGCTCGCTTCTGAAATTGTATGACTAGGGGCGGTATTATTTATCTCTTGAGGGAACGTTGACAACGCATTATTGTTATTAAAGCGTGACGGGGATGAAGTTAATGTGGGTACTTTTTCTATGCCACAACCGCCCATTGGTGATGTATCTTGTCCATTTAGTAAGTTTCTAAAGTTTTCTGCTTTAGCATAGTTTATTTTTATATATTCTGTTAATAAGGGATCTGATTGTTCAATGGTTGCTTCTGTTTCAAGCTGTTGGGCTTTATAGTCCTTAATTTTTCCTGCGGGTGCTATAAGTGTTACTGTGCCTGAGTGAAACTTCTCTAGGCCTTTAGTCATTAATATAAAGTCTAGTGCTTCATCCCAAGGTACATCGGTTAGTTTGAGCGTAATAGTGCCTGTAATATCATCGCCTGCCACAATATTTTGATGAGTAAACTCAGATAAAATCGCAATGACATTTCTAACTTCTATGTCCTGAAAGTTTAAAGATAAGCGTGCGCCCGTATATTTTTTGACAATTGTACTTTCGGGCTCTGGTAGGCCTAGTGTTTGTTTTGAGGCTATAGTAAAAAGCAATATTGTCAGAAGTTTAAGTAGTCTCATTATTGGGCCAACGTGATAAATGATGCTTGTTCATGCCACATACCATTTTGATCTTGAAGCACCTCTATAACACTCATTTTATTTGGGCTAATATCCGATATTTTTCCGTAGTTAATGCCAATGTAATTGCCAATTTTTACTCTGTGAATGATATGGTCCGAGGATTTTATAAGCGCCCAGATTTCATTGTTAAACTTAATATGTCCTTGCATTATTAATGTATTGAGAGGGTAGGTTTCTAATAATTCCCGATTTCTATGGGTATTGGGAGAGTGGATTTTATTTATGACTGGTGAGTGGGTTGTTTCAGTCGCTTCGTTTTGTATAAAAGGCATAAAGGGATCTCTTTGAGAGATCTTTTTATATTCAAATTCTTTTAATTCATTTTGGGTTGGGGGTATTAATTTTTTTTGGGGTGTTTTATTAATAGCTTGATGGGAAAGATAGTCTTTGATATTTGTTGTACTGTTATCTTTCTGACATCCAAGGGCCAAGATACAACTCATAAATAGGGTTAGTTGAATAGCACGAATCATGTTATTCAAGGCTAACATGGGTTTATTATGTCTTTGCTAATGCTGGGAATACAGGATATTGATAGTACTTGACTATAAATCTTTAAAACTGCGCTTAAGGTGATCTTGCTCTGGGTACTTAAAGATTTAAGGTTAATTTCTTCTAAGGTCACTACATTAGGTAAGGCCGTTAATCCTTGTATAAATTGGCTAATTTCTTCGTAAGTACCATTGATTTTAATGGCAATGGGTAGTTCTGAATAAAATGCTTTAATAACTTGGGTATTGGGTTTAAACAGGACCAATTGCAAACCCTGGTCCAAGCAAATTTTCGATATTTCAATAAGTTGATTGGCTATTTGATTTTGTCCAAGCAGGGCTTTCATCTGGTTTTTATAGGCAGCTTCGATAACTGTATTTTGAGCAGATAATTCTTCATAGTTAAGCGTTTTATTGTATTGAGCAATGAGTGTGTTGTTTAAGATTATGGTTTCGGTTTTTAAGCGTGTTAACTCCTTGAGTTCTGAGTTTGTGTCTATATAGAAACCTATTGCGGTAATAAATACTGTTATTAGTAAGGCGAGAAAGCATTTAACGAAAGTAGAGGCAAAGATGAGTGTGTTTATATTGATCTTAAACTCATTTATGATCATCAGTAGTATCTATGTGTTGTGCTCTTAAAGTAGCTGTCAATGAGAAATCATTAACTTGGAGGACGTTGGTTTGTTTTTCTGGAGTTTTGATGATTTGTAATGAGGGTGACATTAATGTTTGAGAATGTTCTATAGACTGCATAAATTGGGATACTTGTTGGTGTGACTCTGTTTTACCCTCAAAACTTATTTCTCTATTATTCTGAGATAATTGTGATAAATAAATGCCGTCTGGAAGCATTGTTGGAATCTCGTATATCAACTGTACAATTTCGAGTTGATTCATCTGTAGTTGTTTTATCAACGCAATTTCACTTATTAATACTTGCGTATGAGTTTCTAATTTGCTTTGATTAATGATCTGCATTTCAAGTTTTTTGGATTCATCGCGTATGAAATGATTAAGATTGAGTTGCTGTGATTGTTGGGTTTTTATAATGCTGTGCAGCAGAATTACGATTGTAAGACCAATAAGTACCGATAAAATTAAGCTGTTACGAAAGGCTGTTTTTTCTTGAGACAATAAATGATCGCGCCAAGGTAATAAATTAATTTTGTTAATCATGTAAGCTCCTTATTGCTAGACCGCAGGCTATTGTCAAGGTGGGAGCCATCATATACAAAGCATTTTTATCAACTGATCTTGCCAGCGTCATATTGGTAAAAGGATTGATAATGTAGGTGGGTATTTCTAGTGACTCTTCTATAACTTTCGCGGCATTGGGTAGCGTGGCACAACCACCTGCTATGAAGATTGAATTGATAGTTGATGAAGGGTTTGAGCTAGTAAATAGTATTTGGCTATGTTGAATTTCATTAGTTATGGTCGTAAGAAACGGTGTTAATAGCTGAGTAGAGCTAAATTCTTGTTCTCGGGTATACAGCACTTGATCATTTTGAATGACAGTAAAAGAGGAGTGGGTGGCGCCAAGATCTACAATTGCAATAGTTTGATGATCTACTGATCTTTGTATGAATTCGGGAAGTAAGGAGCAGGCGTTTTTTAATGCGTATATATCAATGTCTACAATGTTTGCTCTAAGTCCAGCATTAGCAACTATTGCAACTTTCGCACTTACATTTTCGTGGTGTGCTGCGATAAATAAAATATCTAGTTGATCGGGTGTGTGGGGATTATTGCCTAGCACTTCAAAATCATAATTTATATCCTCAAGCTGATAGGGGATGTATTGATTAGCTAGGATCAATACATTTTCTTCTATTTCTTGCGGTAACGTGTTTGCATCTAGTAGCAGGAGTTTTGTCATGACAGTCGAGCTATTAACACAAATGGTTGCTGTTTTTTGATTGTATTGGGTATGAGTCAACGCGATTTTGATAGCATTACTGATGTCTGAGGGTGAATTTAGTAATACTTCAGTATGGGGCTCAACTGCAAAGGGTATACAGCTATAGTCTAGGACGTGGTATTTGTTGTCTAGCTTTTGTAATTGTAAAACTTTAACTGACGTTGTGCCGATATCGATACCTAGTACAGACTTTTGATAACGGGTTAACCATGAAGTAAACCAACTTCCTAGCAATTGTCTCATTTACAGCCTTTAGAACATGATGCATAGGGAGTAAATAGGAATAACAAATCTCCTATTAGTTGGGTAGAGCTATGGAGAAAGCGTAAATAATAGCTAGGGAGTATTTAAACTCAATGACTTATGTTTTAAGTATAGGCTGGTTTCACTTAAAAGATAGTAATATTTATTTTATAGGACGAGTAGGCATAAAAAAACCCCATGCCGGAGCGATGGGGTTTTTTTACAGCTAAGAATAATAAATTATTATTTAGCGTATTTTTTCATGAATTTATCAACGCGGCCTGCAGTATCAACTACGCGTTGTTTACCGGTAAAGAACGGATGGCAAGAAGAACATACTTCCACTTGCAAGTCTTTAGCTAAAACTGAACCGGTTAAAAAAGTGTTACCACAACCGCAGGTAACAGTA
>CAIXDX010000258.1 GCA_903918335.1 uncultured Methylococcaceae bacterium
ATTGCCCTGAAATAAAACTCACAATACCTGCAATAAAAATTAATCCAACAACTATAAATTTATTTATATTATTCATTAGTTTAATCCTGTAATTAAGTCTGAAATTCTTTTAAACAGCTGAAGTACTAATTTAAAAATTCACTTACGTTCTTACATGGGTACTACTATACAGAGTTATTTTTCGTATACAATACACAAATTATTAAATAAATTGTTTCTGATAGAGAAATTGTGTTCAATGTCAAGTGTTTTATTGACGAAAAGAACAGATAAGACATAATGTATTCATCCCAGATTAATGAGATTCAACAATGGATAAATTAACGAGCATGACCGTTTTCGTTCGTGTCGCAAAATCAGGAAGTTTTGCTGGTGGAGCGAAAGACTTAGGCATTTCTAGAGCCATGGCGACTAAACATATTATGCAACTTGAAGGCGCTCTGGGTACTCGCCTAATTAATAGAACCACACGTAGCTTAAGTTTAACTGATGTAGGAGCTTCCTATCTTGAGCGTTGCCAGCAAGTTCTTTTAGATGTAGATGAAATGGAAGCGGCCATTACACATTTGCAAACTGAACCACGCGGACTTTTAAAAATTAGTGCGCCACCGGCTATTGGCGCAACCCATATTGCTAGAGCAGTTTCTGAATTTTTAAAAATTCATAAAGATTTAACCATAGAAATGATCTTACAAGGTAGCCCTGGCGACTTAATTGACGAAGGGATTGATGTGGCCATTTTTCTGGGTGTTTTGGATGACACTAGCATGGTGGCTAGAAAATTAGCCAGTTCTTCTTTGGTTGTTTGTGCATCACCTGCCTATTTGGAGCTAAACGGCACTCCAAAAACACCAGAAGACTTAGCGTCACACAGCTGCTTAATCAATTGGGGTATTTCTCCACGTAATAAATGGCAATTTAAATCTGAAACAGGGCTAAAAGTCGTCACTGTAAACGGCAGAATGCAAGCCAACGCAGCTCATCCCATTAGAATTGCAGCGATCAATGGCCTCGGTTTAGTGATGTTGCCTACCTATATTGTTGGACAAGATATAGAAAACGGTACCTTAAAAGTAGTATTAGAAGACTACCCATTACCACCTTTAGATATACATGCAGTTTATCCACACAGAAAATATTTATCTGCAAAAGTTAAAGCTTTTATGGACTTTCTACAAGTCTGGTTAGAACATAGGGTAAGCATGCCCGGCACTGAGCAATGATATCGACAGATCAACATTGGGATGCCATATATGACAGAGCCTTAATCAACGACTCTGACCCTCTCAATTGTGCTGAGGTACTTAGAGAAAATGCTTTTTTATTGCCTCCCAAAGGCAAAGCATTAGATATAGCTTGTGGAATGGGAGCGAATGCAACGTTTTTAGCTCGGCATGGGCTAGCGGTTACTGCCGTCGATATATCAAAAGTTGCTATCGATAAATTATCTGCTTATGCAAGCTGTAACGCCCTAGATATCAACGCTTATGACCAAAATATAGACCCTAATAGTATCCATAAATGTGCTTTTGATGTCATTGTTGTGAGTCGTTTTCTTGACCGCAGGCTCTCTGATGCGATAATAGACGCACTTAAACCGG
>CAIXDX010000259.1 GCA_903918335.1 uncultured Methylococcaceae bacterium
TTTAATCAAAAACTACAGTTTCGACAATATCATTGGTCACTCATCCCCGATGCTTAAAGTCTTCGATTTAATCAGACAAGTAGCAAAGTGGCAAACGACCGTATTAATACGAGGTGAATCAGGCACAGGTAAAGAAGTGGTGGCTAATGCCATCCATTTTAATTCAGGTTGCGCCGGAGGCCCTTTTTTAAAACTAAACTGTGCCGCCCTGCCCGACACCTTATTGGAGTCAGAACTCTTTGGCCATGAAAAAGGGGCCTTTAGTGGTGCGATCGGTCTACGGAAAGGTCGTTTTGAATTAGCTGACAACGGCACCCTATTTCTTGATGAAATCGGTGAAATCTCTGCCTCCTTTCAAGCTAAACTTTTACGTGTATTACAAGAAGGTGAATTCGAAAGAGTAGGTGGTAGTCAAACCATAAAAACCAATGTGCGTATTATTGCGGCGACTAACCGTAACTTAGAAGAAGAAGTAACCGAGGGTAAGTTTAGAGAAGACTTATATTATCGGCTTAATATTATGCCCATCAACATGCCTGCGCTTCGCGATAGAACGGAAGACATTCCCGAGTTATCAGAGTTTCTACTCGGCAGAATTTCTGAACAACAAGGCGGTAGACCGCTTGAAATAAAAGAAAGTGCCATTCGTATCTTAATGAAACACGATTGGCCGGGTAATGTGCGTGAACTGTCTAATCGTTTAGAGCGTGCCGCGATTATGAGTCCCAATGGCATTATTGACCGTGATGTCATGGTGAATACTGGTTTAGAAGATGTAGTTTCACAAGTAGGTATTAACTTTAAACCCCAAAAAACAGCCGCCATTGATTTCAACGATGAAAACATGGATGACCGAGAACGGGTGATTGCCGCCTTAGAACAAAGTGGCTGGGTACAAGCAAAAGCAGCCCGCTTACTCAATATGACACCACGACAAATTGCTTATCGCATTTTGACGTTAGATATCACCATGAAACAAATTTAACTAATCAGGAGTTCTCTATGACTTTCTTATATGTCCAACATGATTACGCTGTATTTGGCTTTGGTGAAACCCAAGAAGAAGCCATTGCAATGGCTACCCAATGGTTAAAAGATGCAACAGGTAAACAAGGTTGTACTATCGAATACGCAGAAAGCTTATTAGTAGGGAATGCAAAGCCTGGGCAAATGACGCTCTACGTAACAGACGAAACCATCCCAGCCCATGCAGAAAATTGGGGCGGTGAAGAGTTATTGGATTGGTATTACGACGTCGCATAGCACTTTATCACTATTCTTGTTCTGTTAATAACAAAACTCGAAAGCAAAACTGTTATGTTTACTACAATCATAACTAATACAAAAATTAATATCATTTAAAATCAGCATCATAGACTAATTTTATTACTTGGCATGACCTGTGCTTTTACTTAAAGTAAAACTAACTTTAAGAGGACGAGACCATGCAATTGCCAGTATTAAATGATACCCCTAGCCCAGCAGAGCATGGGACGAAAGGCGGATGTTCAGCCAGTTCTTGTGGAACTACAGATAATCAAATGGACTCTTTACCAGATTCAATTCGGGAAAAAGTTCAAAATCACCCCTGTTATTCAGAAGATGCGCATCATTACTTTGCGCGTATGCATGTTGCTGTTGCTCCCGCATGTAATATCCAATGTCATTACTGTAATCGTAAATACGATTGTGCAAACGAATCTCGCCCCGGTGTTGTATCAGAATTATTAACACCCGATCAAGCTGTTAAAAAAACCATGGCGGTCGCCGCTAACATTCCACAAATGACCGTATTAGGTATTGCTGGCCCAGGTGATCCATTAGCAAATCCAGAGCGTACTTTTGAAACTTTCCGTCGTTTAAGTGAAGAAGCGCCCGATATTAAATTGTGTGTCTCAACTAACGGTTTGGCTTTACCTGACGCCGTTGAAGAACTTTCAAAACATAACATCGATCACGTCACTATTACAATCAACACCGTTGACCCAGAAATTGGGGCAAAAATCTATCCGTGGATATTCTGGAAGAACAAGCGCATCAAAGGTGTTAAAGGCGCAAAAATTCTAATTGAACAACAACAAAAAGGCCTAGAAATGCTAATTGCAAAAGGTATTTTAGTTAAAGTCAATTCAGTAATGATTCCAGGGGTTAACGATGAACACTTAGCAGAGGTGAGTCGTGTTGTTAAATCAAAAGGCGCTTTCTTACACAATGTAATGCCTTTGATTGCTGAGGCCGAACATGGCACTTTCTATGGCGTCATGGGGCAACGGGGCCCTACCCCTGATGAATTACAAGATCTACAAGATAGTTGCTCTGGTGACATGAACATGATGCGCCATTGCCGTCAATGTCGTGCGGATGCTGTCGGCTTATTGGGTGAAGATCGTGGTGATGAATTCACTCTAGATAAA
>CAIXDX010000260.1 GCA_903918335.1 uncultured Methylococcaceae bacterium
AAATGAAGGAATTTTCGCTGCTTTAATAGTAATCTCTTCACCTGATTGTGGATTACGACCTTTACGCTCCGCTCTTTCTTTAACAGCAAAAGTGCCAAAACCAACTAAAGCCACTGAATCACCTTTACCTAAAGCGCTTGTTACTGTGCTCAAAAAACCGTCTAAAGCACGTCCTGCATCAGCTTTTGTTAAACCAGCTGATTCTGCTATGCCATCTATAAGTTCCGATTTATTCATTACTCCTCCTAAAGAAGTTATTTTTTATGTTTATTATGAAAACGCTTATGTCTATTCTTATCCACTTTTGCATGCACCTAAATAAACAGTTACATTTATAACAATAGTAGCTTCAGACTGTCAAGCTTTATAAGCCTTAAGGCCTTATTTTCTGTGGCTTTGTTACACAAAAGTAATAAAACTAATGCGCCAATTGCCCCGATTGCAAAACTTTAGTTGATTCAGCTTCAATTTTAGTCAAATCTTCATCTGATTTCTTGCTCACAGCCACTGGAATATACTGCAAAGCAATAGCTAACACCTCATCAATCCAATGCACAGGCTTTATTTCTAAGTTTTGTTTAATATTTTCTGGTATTTCGACCAAATCTTTCTCATTATCAGCCGGTATAATCACAGTTGTAATACCACCCCTGTGAGCCGCCAATAACTTTTCCTTTAAACCACCGATTGGGAGCACTTCACCCCTCAAGGTGATTTCACCAGTCATCGCTACATTCGCACGTACTGGAATTTTAGTTAAAGCAGAAATGATAGCTGTACACATACCAATCCCTGCACTAGGCCCATCTTTGGGTGTTGCGCCCTCTGGTACGTGTATATGAATATCATTATTCTGGAACATTTCATTTTCGATGCCTAATGATTGCGACCGACTTCTAACAACCGTCATTGCAGCTTCAATAGATTCCTTCATAACGTCACCCAGCTTACCTGTTGCAGAGTGCTTACCTTTCCCCGGAATAACAGCGGTCTCAATGGTTAATAACTCTCCACCCACCTCAGTCCAAGCCAATCCCGTAACACACCCTACCTGATCTTGTTCTTCTGCTAGGCCATATTTAAAGCGCTTAACACCTAAAAATTCATCTAAATTTTCTGCACTAATTAAAACTTTATCCGCATCTGTCTTTAATAATAAACTCTTAACAACCTTACGACATACCTTTGAAATATCACGCTCAAGATTTCTTACGCCCGCCTCACGAGAATAATATCTAATCATATCGCGCACTGCTGCCTCAGAAATTTCTATTTCATGCGCTTGTAAACCATTATTCTTTATCTGTTTAGGCACTAAATATCGCAAAGCAATATTAATTTTTTCATCCTCTGTATAACCAGCAAGACGAATCACTTCCATTCTGTCCAGTAAGGCAGGCGGTATATTCATGCTGTTAGCCGTAGCCACAAACATGACATCAGAAAGATCGAAATCTACTTCTAAATAGTGATCTGCAAATTTACTGTTTTGTTCAGGATCAAGCACTTCAAGCAATGCAGAAGCGGGGTCACCCCGAAAATCAGTCGCCATCTTATCGATCTCATCCAATAAGAACATTGGATTGCGAGTCTTTACTTTGGCTAAGCTTTGCAAAATCTTACCGGGCATCGAACCAATGTAAGTACGTCTATGACCTCTTATTTCCGCTTCATCTCTAACACCACCCAAAGCCATACGCACATAAGTACGATTTGTTGCTCGAGCAATAGATTCACCTAGTGAAGTTTTACCTACCCCTGGAGGACCCACTAGACATAAAATGGGGCCTTTAAGCTTTTTTACTCTCTGATGCACAGCAAGATATTCAAGAATACGTTCTTTAACTTTATCTAATCCGTAATGCTCTGTTTCTAAGACCTGTTCTGCAATTTTTAAATCGTTTCTAACCTTGGTTTTTTTCTTCCAAGGCACATTGATCATCCAATCAATGTAATTACGGACTACAGTTGCCTCAGCCGACATGGGCGGCATCATTTTTAATTTGTTTAATTCTGTATCAGCTTTTGCCTTTGCTTCTTTAGACATGCCCGCATTAGCTATTTTCTTTTCTAACTCAGCCATTTCACTAGGCGCCTCATCCATGTCGCCTAACTCTTTATGAATCGCCTTAATCTGCTCATTTAAGTAATACTCCCTTTGATTCTTTTCCATTTGCTGCTTAACGCGCACCCGAATCTTCTTCTCCATTTCAAGAAGATCTACTTCACCTTCCATCAAAATCATTAAATCTTCTAATCGCTGTTCTATATCAGCTGTTTCCAAGACTATTTGCTTATCACTGACTTTTAAAGTCATATGAGCCGCCATTGTATCAGCGAGCCTACTAGGATCATCGATACCTGATAAAGCATTTAAAACTTCGGCGGGGATTTTGCTGTTCAGCTTAACGTATTGTTCAAATGAATTAAGAACAGTACGTTGCAATACATCTTGCTGCTGTTCAGATAGGCGATTAACGTCTTCAATTTTTTCAACCAATGCAGAGAAAAATGTACCTGTTTCTTGATAGCTAAGAATTTTACTGCGCTCACTTCCCTCAACCAGTACCTTAACTGTACCATCTGGTAGTTTGAGTAACTGAAGAATGTTAGCCAAAGTACCTACTTCATATAAGTCTATAAAATCAGGCTCATCAACTTCAGCCTCTTTTTGTGCAACTAAGAGAACTTGCTTATTTTCTTCCATCGCGGCATAAAGTGCATCAATGGATTTTTCTCTACCTACAAAAAGAGGAATAACCATATGAGGATAAACCACAACATCTCTAAGCGGCAGAACTGGAATTAAATTATCTTTTTGGTGCAACGTATTCATAGTGTGCATTTCCATAAACGGAGTCTTTAAACAATTTTTAGACTATGGGGTCACTCCTTAAAATAGCAAGGACCGACAAGGTATCACTTCTCAAAAAAAACAGGAGCTGTGACTGATAATTCTATTCAAGCCTGTTTTTTAATAAATTCAATTATCGTAATAATAAACCAGCAAAGTAGCTTACGTCTAATTAGATATGCCTTCTATTTCGATTATATCAAACGCTATAAAGCAAAAAACCCAGCTCTGTGCTTTAAACACAGATCTGGGTTTTAAAGTATTACTTGATGCAATGAAGTATTTACGACTCTACTAACACTTTTTTCTTTTCAGTTTCGTAAACCAATAGAGGCTCTGATTGTCCTAAAATTACACTTTCTTCAATAACTACCTTGCTTATATTATCAGCAGAAGGTAATTCATACATCGTGTTTAACAAAACATTCTCAACAATAGTCCTTAGACCTCGAGCTCCGGTTTTTCTTTCCATCGCCTTGCGAGCAATAGCAACTAAAGACTCCTCTCTAAACTCAAGCTCTGCACCTTCCATTTCGAATAAGTGCTTATACTGCTTAGTTAGGGCATTTTTAGGTTCAGTTAAAATCTGCACCAAAGCCTTTTCATCTAACTCATCTAATGTTGCAATGATCGGTAAACGCCCAACAAACTCAGGGATCAAACCATATTTAATTAGATCATCTGACTCAACTTCAGCAAATAATTGGCCGACATTTTTTGAATCATCTTTTGTTTTAACTTCAGCAGAAAAACCAATGCCACCTTTTTCTGATCTAGCTTTAATAACCTTATCTAAACCAGCAAAAGCACCGCCTACTATAAATAAAATGTTAGCGGTATTAACTTGCAGAAAATCACCTTGCGGATGTTTACGCCCGCCTTGCGGTGGCACAGATGCCACTGTACCTTCTATTAACTTTAATAAGGCTTGCTGAACACCCTCACCCGATACATCACGTGTTATAGATGGGTTATCCGATTTTCTAGAAATCTTATCAATCTCATCAATGTAAACGAGGCCTGTTTCAGCTTTTTCTACATCGTAATCACATTTTTGTAAGATCTTTTGAATAATATTTTCAACATCCTCACCTACATAACCCGCCTCAGTTAATGTAGTTGCATCCGCTATAGTAAAAGGTACATCTAATAATCTAGCTAAAGTTTCAGCTAATAAAGTTTTACCTGAACCTGTTGGACCAATGAGTAGAATATTACTTTTTGCCAACTCAACCTGATCGTTCTTAGACTTACTTTTTAAACGCTTATAATGATTATAAACAGCAACCGCTAAGATTTTTTTAGCTCTATCCTGACCAATAACATAGCCGTCTAACTCTTCTTTAATCTCTTTTGGCTTAGGTAGTTTGTTGCTAGAAAATGAAGTTTCTTCATCTTCATTTATCTCATCTTTAATAATATCGTTACAAAGCTCAACACACTCATCACAGACATAAACTGATGGGCCCGCAATTAACTTTCTTACTTCTTGTTGACTCTTGCCGCAAAAAGAACAATAAAGCAGTTTATCACCGTCTTTACCGCTTTTATCATTACTCATAAACCAGTCCTCACTTTACTAACAGGTCATATAGAGATACCAGATAAACGCAACGCATGCATTTATCAATCCTTATAAATCAGAACCCGCCGTTCTATTTGTTAATACTTTATCAATCAAACCGTAGGCCACCGCATCATCAGCACTTAAGAAATTATCCCTATCAGTGTCTAGCTGTACCTTTTCTAAAGGTTGGCCAGTATGAAAAGATAATACTTTGTTAAGCTTATCTCTTATTAACAATATTTCTCTAGCATGAATATCAAAATCAGAAGCTTGGCCTTGAAAGCCACCTAAAGGCTGGTGAATCATCATTCGAGAATGTGGTAAGCAATAACGTTTATTTTTTGCACCACCGGTTAGCAATAATGCCCCCATACTAGCAGCCTGACCAATACATAGTGTACTTACGTCTGGCTTGATGAACTGCATAGTGTCATAAATTGACATCCCAGCAGTCACCGAGCCACCTGGAGAATTGATATAAAGATGAATATCTTTATCGGGGTTTTCTGATTCTAAAAACAGCAACTGAGCAACAACTAAGTTGGCCATGTAATCTTCTACTTGACCTACTAAGAAAATAACACGTTCTTTTAATAGCCTTGAGTAAATATCAAAAGATCGTTCACCTCTTGCGGTTTGCTCAATAACAATCGGCACTAAACCACCGGCCGCTTCCAAAGCTCTTGCTTGATTCATTACATGCTGTTTATACATTCAAAGACCTTATCGTTGTTGCTTATCCATAACATCGCTAAACTTTACAGCGTTATCAGATACTTTTGCCTCTGAAACCAACAACTCAACAATTTGATCTTCTAAAACCATTTGTTGTACGTCATTTAATCGAGTTGTATCTGCATAATACCAAGCAACCACATCATCTGGCCGCTCATAACTTTTAGCCATGTCCTCGATAGTAGAGCGTACTTTATTTGCGTCTAATTGAATAGCCTTTTTTTGAATAATCTCACCTAAAATTAAACCTAATGCCACTCTGCGCGTAGCTTGAGCTTCAAATAAATCTCTAGGTAACTTTAAATCATCTAGATTCATTTTTTGTCTTTTAGCTGTTTCTAGATAAGGCTTCATCATTTCTTCGACTTCTACATCAACTAATGAATTAGGCACAGTAATCTTTACGTTTTCGTAAACAGCATCCATCACAGCATTTTTTAACTTACCGCGTAAAGCCTGCTCTAACTCTCTCTCCATGTTATTTTTAACATCAACACGGAAAGATTCAACAGAACCATCTTCAACGCCATAAGCTTTAACAAACTCTTCATTGATTTCAGCTAAAACTGGCTCTTCAACTTTAGTTACCGTCACCTCAAATTCAGCCGCTTTACCCGCTAACTTTTCATTAGCGTAATCTTCTGGAAATGTAACAGTAAAGGTTTTATTGTCACCCGTGCTTAAACCCGTTAAGTTGTCTTCAAAACCCGGGATCATTTTCTTTGAACCCAAAACAACTGCAAAGTCATCCACTTGACCATCAGTAAAGTTTTCACCTTCTGAAGTGCCAGAAAAACTAATAGTAATATTATCTTTATCTTTAGCGGGACGCTCTACGACTTGTAATGTTTGTTTTTGAGCCCTTAGTTTTTCGATCATCTCTTCAACATCAGCATCAGTGACGCTTGAAGTTGGACGAACAACTTCTAAATTCGCAAGGCCGTCTAAAGAGATTTCAGGATAGACCTCAAATACCGCGGTATATTTGAACCCTTCAGTTTCTTCTAAAGGCTCAATATGAGGATACCCAGCTGGTTTTAATTTTTGATCTTCTAAAGCATTGTAATAGGTATCTTTAATCAAATCGCCAGTGATTTCACCACGAATACGATCACCATACATTTTTTTTACAACATGTTGAGGCACTTTACCTGGACGGAAACCATCAACTTTAACTTCACGTGCCAAAGATTTTAATCGTTCAGCAATTTTTTCCTGAACAACAGTTTCGGGTACGCTAACAGTCATTTTTCTGCTTAGTTCTGATGTTTTTTCAACAGAAATTTGCATCTCTTTACCTCACACATTTATAGAAGAATTTTAAGAATACTGATATAGATAGAATCAATCTAACTTGAAGATAGGACGAAGACTCGCACTATTTAAAAAAAGAGTGGTACGAATGGAGAGACTCGAACTCTCACAGGGTTACCTACTGGAACCTAAA
>CAIXDX010000261.1 GCA_903918335.1 uncultured Methylococcaceae bacterium
TACGGGTTAACTATACAGAATACTCGTATTGTTGACAATGATTAATATAATATATTTATTGTTTCTTTTTTTTGAATAATAATTAGATGCAGACAACTAAGGGATTTTACTAGATAATTTAATTATTGAGACTAGCTTTAAAAGTACGCATCAATGCAACAAATGCCAAAAAATCATAGAGCCCATGAATAATAATCGGCACTAAAAGGTTTGATTCACCGGTAATTGTTAAAGATAAGCCTAAATAGACACCCACTAATGTTGCTAATACAGCATAGAGTGGAGTAACTGCGTGAACTATACCAAAAATCAGATTACTAACAATTAAGCCAACCATGGCTCCCCCAAAATGTTCTATCCAAGGTTGAATAACACCTCTAAACAAAACCTCCTCTGAGAAACCAGCTATTGCCGCTAAAATAAATAGATCCGTCCAATGATATGTATGTAATCCAGGCCCTAATGTTCTAAGCAATAAATCCCTAATACTTGAAACTGAGTTGTGTTGAATTTTCTGTAGAAATATAAACATCATAAATAAGGGGGCGGTGCCCATTACCCCATAAAAAATAGCAAGTTCTGAAAAATGTAAATTTTGAAATGGATTTATATCGGCGATAAAGCCTAAAATAATGGCGAATAAGGTAAGAGAAGCCTCAAAAAGACAAGCTGACTTAAAAAAATTTTCAATATTAAAAGGGGATTTTTGCATAACCAGACAATAAATTAAAAGTTGAGAAAATTAAATACGGTTAGAATGCGCGTTTATTTATCTAAAAACAACAATCAACATGCAATGCTTCGTTTATAAAAGCTTAAAAAAAGAATTTCTTTACTTATACACCGCGAGTAAAGATGACCTTTCTAACGTACCAGAAGAGTTATTAACTAACTTGGGGCCATTAGAATTAGTGATGGAGTTAGATTTAACTGAAGACCGTAAACTAGCTAGAGAAGATGCTTGTAAAGTATTAAGTAGCTTAAATACAAAAGGTTATTTTGTACAACTGCCACCCACTAACAAAGCATCTTAAAATAGTTAAACTTAAAATAGAATGTCTAAGCTTTAGGTAAAGTTACACCTCGTTGGCCTTGATACTTGCCTCCTCTGTCTTTATAAGAGGTTTCACACACTTCATCACCACCAAAAAATAACATTTGTGCGACGCCTTCGTTAGCATATATTTTTGCAGGCAAAGTAGTCGTATTTGAGAACTCTAGGGTAACGTGACCTTCCCATTCGGGCTCTAATGGTGTTACATTAACGATAATTCCGCAACGCGCGTAAGTTGATTTGCCCAAACAAATCGTTAAAACATCCCTAGGAATACGAAAGAACTCAACCGTACGTGCTAAAGCAAAAGAGTTCGGAGGAATAATACAAACATCTGACTTAACATCTACAAAACTATTGGGATCAAAGTTTTTAGGATCGACTATAGCGGAGTTTATATTAGTAAAGATCTTAAACTCATCTGAACAACGAACATCATAACCATAACTAGAAGTGCCATAAGAAATAACTCGACCCTGTTCTGAATCTCTAATTTGTCCCCTTTCAAACGGCTCAATCATTCCGTGTTGTTCCGCCATACGACGAATCCATTTATCTGACTTAATACCCATACTATTCAATTCTCTCACTACTAACAATTTGTTAAATTTTTACATAGAGTGTTATCTGTTACAAGATAAAAACCAACCTCATGTATTTTGTACCGTTATATTAGGAAAACGTGAACTATAATCTTTGGTAGTTAATGCCAATTTAGCGGCAGTTTTTCTAGCAATTTCTTTATAAAGTTCAGATGCACGTCCTTCAGGATCAGACACTACAGTCGGCTTACCTGAGTCGGCATTCTGGCGAATTGTTATATCTAATGGCAATGCCCCTAAAAAATCCACCTTATTCTTCTGAGACATGGCAACACCGCCACCCTCCCCGAATATTGCTTCAGCATGACCACAAGCACTACAAATATGTATGCTCATATTCTCAACAATACCTAAAACAGGTACATTCACTTTTTCAAACATGGCAAGACCACGTTGGGCATCTATCAAAGCAATATCTTGTGGCGTAGTGACAATAATTGCTCCACTCACTGGAATTTGTTGTGCAAGCGTTAATTGAATATCACCTGTACCGGGCGGCAAATCGATAAACAAGTAATCTAAGTTATCCCACTTTGTATCTCTTAATAATTGTTGTAGAGTATTAGTTGCTATAGGACCTCGCCAAATCATGGCTTGATCGGGCTCAACCAAATACCCAATTGACATAGTTTGTAAACCATAGGCAACTTTGGGTAATAAGGTTTTATTATCGGAGGTATCAGGTCTACCCTCCAATCCCATCATAGTTGGAATACTCGGACCATAAATATCTGCATCTAATATTCCAACTCTTGCTCCTTCGGATGCTAAAGCTAAGGCCAAATTAACCGTGGTAGTTGACTTACCAACCCCCCCCTTACCTGAGGCAACTGCAATAATATTTCTAATATTTGGCTGAGGTTTTAAGGCTTTCTGTACGGCATGAGATAATATCCTGACGCAAATATCAACACTTAATTCTGTTAAACCTTCTAATTGTAATAAAGCCTGAATAATACTAGCTTTTAACTGCTCTCGAGTACTCTTAGCAGGATAGCCTAGTTCTATAATGATACTGACGACTGATCCATCAATATTGATGGCCTTAACTGATTTTGAAGTGATTAAGTCCACTCCATGATTGGGATCTATAACTGTTTTTAAGATATTTTCAACATCAAACTTTTCTATCTGTACCATGTTAATTCCGTCTTAATATTTATCTAAAAATGCATGCTAATAAACTTTAATGCCGACATTCTACAGTTTTTTTGGAGAAATTCCTTTTTTAGGATACCCACTATCATTAGATCAGTCATTTTATGCGATAATCTGAATATTAAAGCTTACGTATAATTTACACATTTACACCATGTCAGATAGAAAAATTCTTGTCACTAGTGCCCTACCTTATGCTAATGGCCCTATTCATTTAGGCCATCTTGTTGAATACATTCAGACCGATATATGGGTTCGCTTTCAAAAACAACGAGGTAATTCTTGTTATTTTGTGTGTGCTGATGATACGCATGGCACGCCTATCATGCTTAAAGCAGATAGCTTAGGCATACCACCTGAAGAGTTAATTGCTCAAGTGGGTAAAGATCATCTTGCTGACTTTACCGAGTTTGGGGTAGCTTTTGATAATTATCACAGCACTCATTCTGAAGAAAATAAAACTTTTTCTTCGCTTATCTATACCAGACTACGTGATGCTGGCCATATAAGTTCACGCACTATTAGACAAGCATTTGATCCCGTAAAAAAGATGTTTTTACCAGATCGTTTCATTAAAGGGGACTGTCCAAAATGCGGCGCGACTGAACAATATGGAGATGGCTGTGAAATTTGCGGTGCAACTTATTCCCCTACTGAACTTAAAAATGCTGTATCTGCCATTTCAGGCGAAAAACCAATAGAAAAAGACTCTGTACACTATTTCTTCAATTTAGCAGACTTCACTCAGATGCTTACTGATTGGACGCGTGCAGGGCATTTACAACCCGAAGTTAAAAACAAATTGGCTGAATGGTTAGATGGGGGCTTGCAACAATGGGATATTTCGCGTGATGCACCTTATTTTGGCTTTGAGATTCCTGATGCGCCTGGCAAATACTTTTATGTCTGGTTAGATGCTCCAATAGGTTACATGGCCAGTTTCAAAAATCTATGTGATAAACAGTCACTTGATTTTGATGAATTCTGGGCTAACGATAGTAAAACAGAACTCTATCATTTCATTGGCAAAGATATTATTTATTTCCACGCCTTGTTCTGGCCAGCCATGTTAAATGGTTCAAAATTTAGAACACCCAGTGCAATTTTTGCACATGGTTTCTTAACTGTGAATGGCGAAAAAATGTCTAAATCGCGCGGCACATTTATCACTGCGCGCACTTATCTAGATCACTTAAATCCAGAATATCTCCGTTATTATTTTGCTGCTAAATTAAGCGCAGGTGTAGACGATATCGATTTAAACTTTGACGACTTCACACAACGCGTAAATTCTGACTTAGTGGGTAAAGTCGTTAATATTGCAAGCCGTTGTAGCGGTTTTATCAATAAACGCTTTGCGAATACTTTATCTGCTAACTGCTCAGAACTTGCCTTATTTGAAGAGTTTATTGCCGCTAACGTAACTATTGCAGACTTTTATGAAGCTAGAGAGTTTGGTAAAGCAATGCGTGAGATCATGGCATTAGCCGATAAAGCTAATCAATATATCGATGATAAGAAACCTTGGTTAATTGCTAAACAAGAAGGTCATGATGCAGAACTTCATGAAGTATGCTCAACCAGTCTTAATCTATTTAGATTGTTAGTAACTTATCTAAAACCTGTTATTCCTGCTTTAGTTACTGAAGCAGAAACCTTTCTAAACATTGCTTCACAAACTTGGCCAACCCAAAATACCTCGCCGTTAATCAATCACTCTGTCAATGATTTTAAACCATTAATGACGCGTATTGAGGCTGATAAAATCAACGCTATTGTAGATGCTTCTAAAGATAACTTAGAGAAGACAGCCAGCATTGTTAAAGCCGAACCGATTAAAGAAAAACAATTTGAACCGATTGCAGAGATTATTGATTTTAATGATTTTGCAAAATTAGACTTAAGAATTGCCAAAATCCTTAAAGCTGATCATATCGAAGGTTCAGATAAACTATTAAATCTCACTGTTGATATTGGTGACGAAACACGTACCATCTTCGCCGGCATTAAATCAGCTTATGACCCAAAAGATTTAGAAGGTAAATTGACACTCGTTATCGCTAATCTAGCCCCTAGAAAAATGCGTTTTGGTACTTCAGAAGGCATGGTATTAGCGGCAGGGCCAGGTGATAAAGAGATCTTTATCTTAAGTCCTGATGTAGGTGCAGTCGCAGGAATGCGCGTTAAATAAGCTTAAACAAAAAAGGCCGGCGTTTATGACGATCGGCCTTTTTTGTTAAATTGAATAGTCTTTTATTTTGGCGCTGAATTTTTTTCTTCAGTTGCCGTAGCGTCAGCAGCTACTTTAGCATCAGCAGTTGCTTTTTCTTCAGCTACTGCTTTCTCTTCTGCCGCTTTTTCTTTTAACTCTTCTTCAGACTCAGAAATTACAGTGGTGTAACACTCTACTAAACTTTCCGTGTAATTTGCATGTGCTTCAGCAAAAGCTTTTGGAGAGCCAAATTCAACTCTTAATTCATCTAGTGTCTTTTTTGGATCAGCAGACTTAGGTAAAGTAAGCATTTTCGTATAATTTCGATACGCTTGTAAACGTTGCGGATCAATAGGGAAGACACCTGGCATATTTGCAGTGGTCTTTTCAAATACACACTTTGCCATATATTCTGGTGCAATTTTATAATCTTTTATATCTGCTTCTTTATGCATTTCTTCTAATATAGCTGCCTCATACTGCTGTTTATCAGCACAACCGGTCAGCAATATTGCTGAAACAGTGAGCATTATTATTTTTTTCATTATAGTTACCGTTATTTTCTAGTGTTTAAAATCATTGTGTTGCAAGCCTATCTTTATAAAAATCAAGATAAGTGTCTATTAGATAAATCCATTTCTTGCTGTGCTTGTCTTATCCAAGCTTCGGCCTCTGCATTGATATCAGCCGCTTTACGCCCCTGTGTTTCTATCATTGGACCAATCTTTACTTTAATAACCCCAGGATATTTAAAAAAACTATAACGTGGCCAAAAGTCTCCAGCATTATGCGCAACAGGTATAACAGGATAACCTGTTTTATGCGCTAACATAGCGCCACCTACATTAAACTTAAGCAAATCTTTGGGAGCAGCTCGTGTACCTTCTGGAAATATAAGCACAGAAACTCCTTCTTTCAAATACCGCTCACCTTGTGTAAGCAAAGATTTTAAAGAAGATCTCTGATTCTTACGATTAATAACAATCGATTTTAGTGCTAATAACGACCAACCCCAAATTGGGAAGTATAATAATTCCTTTTTTATAACGACAGAATGCGGTGGCAATATATATCTTAAGGCTAAAGTTTCCCAAGCTGATTGATGATTACTTATGAATATAGTAGGTTGTTTAGCATCAACATGTTCTAATCCTTCAACTTCAAATGTCAGATTACAAAAAACTTTCGTCATCCAACCTACAACAGCGCACCACCAATAACCGATTTTCCAACGAATTCTGAATGGTGTTATTAAACCTAATAAAATTAATGTGCCAGCTACAGTCGCCGTTGTAAATATGCCTATAAACAATAAAGTAGAACCTAAACGATTCTTAGGTCTAAGGTCTTGCGATGATAAATTTTGCTGCTTCATATAAGTTTTCGAATACCAAAGTTGTTAATTGTGGATTTTTTAATAATGTATCTTCACCTTTGCCTGTTTTTACCAAAATAGGCAGAGCCCCCACCGTTTTTGCAGCTTGCAAATCACGCAGTGAATCACCGACGACAGGAATATCTACTAAATCGATAGTGTAATCCTTAGCAAAATCGAGGAGCATGCCTGCTTTTGGCTTACGACACGCACATATGTTATCTGGGCCATGCGGACAATAATAAATTGCAGAGATTAGTCCGCCTTTTTCATGAACCAAGGTCTGCATTTTAGTATGAATTTGTTCTAGCATTGCTTCATCAAACAACCCTCTGGCAATACCGGATTGATTGGTCACTACAACAACTCGATAACCATAAGCATTCAGTAAAGCGATGGCCTCCAGACTACCATCGATAGGTAACCATTCTTCAGGACTTTTAATAAAAGCATCTGAATCTATGTTAATAACACCATCTCGATCTAATAATACGTAACGTTGTTTAGGCATGATGTTAATTAAACGATTTACTGATCAGCACAGTGCTTTAAGCTAATCTGAAACCAGTTCAGATTAACTTATAAACTATAGATTATGCTTGCAACTTCGAAATATCAGCACAGGTTAAGAACTGTTCTGATAATAAATTCAATAAAGCCAGACGATTAGCACGCAAATCTAGATCCTCGGTCATCACCATCACATTATCAAAAAACGCATCAACACTGACTCTTAACTGAGCCAATCGATTTAATGTACTTTGATAATCATGAAGCGCTAATAAAGGTTGAATATCAATACCTGAAGCAGTGGCTTCATCCAATAACTGAAGTTCTTCAGCCTCAACCAACACACCCACCTTATCAGCTGGTTTTGTTTCAGATTTTTTAAGTATATTACTAATACGTTTATTTGTAGCTGCTAAACTCTCTGCTTCCGGTAACTGTCTAAAAGTCTTAACAGCAGCCAAGCGTTGCATAAAGTCTAATGGATCTGTAGGTTTAACACTGATTACCGCATCAAACTCATCTGCACTATAGCCTTTATCTAAACAATAGCCTTTTAAGCGCTCGAAAATAAAATCAATCACTAAACTTTGGGTCTTTTCTTTATTAAATTCATGCGTAAACAATGAAGCTGAATAGGAAATTAACTCACAAATATCTAAAGTAAGATTATTCTCGATTAAAGTTCTTAATGCGCCTAACGCCGCCCTTCTTAAAGCATAAGGATCTTTATCACCCGTTGGAATCAAACCGGCACTAAAAATACCGGTCAAAGTATCAATCTTTTCAGCAATGGCTAATACCTGTCCAATAGCCGTTTTTGCTGTTGGGCTACCCGATTGTTTTGGAAAATATTGTTCTTCTAAAGCATAAGCTACTTCTGTGCGCTCCCCTTCTACTAAAGCATAATAGCGCCCCATCAAACCTTGTAAATTACCAAACTCACCTACCATTTCGGTCATTAAGTCTGTTTTAGCTAATAAAGCCGCTCGTTTAGCTAAGGAAACATCTAAATTTAGCTGGTTAGCTATAAACTCTGATAATTGAATAACGCGTTGAGTTTTCTCAGCAACAGTACCTAATTTTTGCTGAAAAACGATATTTGATAATGTATCTACCCTATCAGCTAAGGTTTTCTTTCTATCTTGTTTCCAAAAGAACTCGGCATCCGATAATCGTGGGGTGACTACTCTCTCATTACCTTGTTGAATGGATTCCGGACGGGTACTTTCAATGTTACTAAAAGTTATAAAGTGGGCTAATAAACCGCCTGATGCATTTTCTACCGGAAAATATTTTTGATTTGTTTGCATCGTGGTAATTAAAACTTCAGGAGGTAATTCTAAATAGCGCGGATCGAAACCACCCGTAATTGGAACTGGCCACTCATTTAAAGCTGCTATCTCCTCCAATAAATCCGCCTCAATATGCGCAATACCACCCACAGTTGCCGCCGCTTTTTGAGCAGACTCGCTAATAATCAATTGACGTTGCTCGATATCTGCAATAACTTTACCTTGCGAAAATAAGACCTCTTGATAATCTTCAGGCCTATTAATCGTTAATGTATTGGGTGCATGAAAACGATGACCAAAGGTAGTATTACCAGTAGATAACCCTAAGATTTCAGTCTGTATAACTTTTTCACCGTATAACAAAACAGCCCAATGCACGGGTCTTACAAATTCAGTAGTAAAACTACCCCAACGCATCCTTTTAGCAATTGGTAAAGCCGCAATGCTTTGACGAATAATATCAGGGATTAAATTTTCAGTGGGTTGGCCTTTAACCACTTGGGTATAAGCTAACCATTCACCTTTATCCGTTTTCAATCTCTCTAGTTGATCGAATGTTGTGCCACAACTTCCCGCAAAACTAACAGCCGCTTTACTAGGAGTCCCATCTGGTGCAAATGCCGCTTGAATTGCAGGACCGCGTTTTTCAACTGTTTTATCAGGTTGAGCACTTGCTAAATTTTCAATATAAACAGCCAACCTTCTAGGTGTAGCAAATGCTTTACTGGCAGTAAAAGAAACATCAGCTTCTTGTAAGCCTTTCAAAACACCCTCCAATAAGGCATTGCTCAACTTAACTAATGTTTTTGGAGGTAACTCTTCTGAACCCAATTCAAATAGTAAATGATTTGTTATTGTCATGATTATGCTCCTTGCTCATTCAACATGGGGAAGCCCAAAGACTCTCTTCGAGCATAATAAGCTTCTGCTACTGATCTTGATAAAGTGCGCACTCTAAGGATATAACGTTGACGCTCAGTAACTGAAATAGCATGACGCGCATCTAACAAATTAAACGTGTGTGACGCTTTTAAGACCATTTCATAAGCGGGCAAAGGCAGATTAGATTCAATTAATTTTTGGCATTCTTGCTCATAAGTATTAAAACATTGAAACAAGAAATCTACATTGGCATGTTCAAAGTTAAAAGCAGACATTTCTACTTCATTTTGATGAAAAACATCACCGTATGTTACGACACCCTGAGGACCCTTTGTCCAAACTAAATCATAAACGCTATTAACGCCTTGCAAATACATCGCAATCCGCTCTAGACCATAGGTAATCTCACCGCTTACAGGTCGACATTCCAAGCCACCCACTTGTTGGAAATACGTAAACTGAGTTACTTCCATTCCATTAAGCCAAACCTCCCAACCTAAACCCCAAGCGCCTAAGGTAGGTGACTCCCAGTTATCTTCAACGAAACGAATATCGTGTTCCAATAAATCTAAACCTAAATGACGTAATGAGCCTAAATATAGCTCTTGGATATTATCGGGAGAGGGTTTTAACAACACCTGAAACTGATAGTAATGTTGTAAACGATTAGGATTTTCGCCATAACGACCATCGGTAGGTCGACGTGAGGGTTGCACATAGGCCGTATTCCATGGCTCCGGTCCAATCGCTCTTAAAAACGTTGCAGGATGAAAGGTACCGGCCCCCACTTCCTGATCTAAAGGCTGTAACAGAATACAACCGTGACTAGACCAATAGTTTTGTAAACTTAAAATAAGTCCCTGGAATGTTGAGGAATCATTGCTTATATTCGACACAGTATCTTCACACTAGGCAGTAAAAAAGGCTTCAATTATAAGCTGAAACAAGTTTTTTTAGTAGGGATAGAACACCTAAATAAACGACTCTTGATAAATTTATATCAGTAATAACGCCAACTTTATTTACAATAGTGACAATCATAAAAATAATAATAAATCTGTCGCCTATGAATAACGAAATCAGCCCTAAAACTGCTGGCCATGACCAACTTAAAAAACTTAGAACCGCTTTAGCTATTTCGCAAGCCATAAAACTTTCTTCAACCCTACAACAAGAAACTGAGGGGACTGTTTCACACGATCAAACTAAAAGAGTCACCTACTTAACTGAATTATTCTCTCGTATTCATCGGGAAATATTTAAAGACTGGAAAGATCAAGCAACCGTAAATCATCGACCAGGATCTATGCAGGATCATGATAAACGCAAAGAGTTTCGTGAAGCTATTGAAAGCTTAGTATTAGAAACAGATCATAACACCGAAACCGCTATTTTCGACAATAACGGCTTTGTCATTAGCACACCTAACATCGCCGAACGTCTAGGTGTCTTTTATAAAAAAATGCGTGCTATTAGACCATTTTCTTATGGCAATCGAATCACACTCGATTTCTTCATGACCTTATTATGTAAATTACCTGCTATGAAAAGTGTCTATGAGCATGGCATTGATTTTAGACGCATCAACAATATCGATGCTGTGGCTTTACATAATCAAAACAGCCAACTAAGAGAAATCACTACCGCATTTGAAAATGCCCTTAACCCTAACCTTTGCAAAAACTTAATCAACCAGGCTAATGCCTATGGAATATGGCCGGAAAATAAACAATTTATCCATGGGATTCCTTTTTTATCACACAGAACAACAGACGGCGTTCTTTGTTTAGTTGCTATTAATGGTGGCCTAGTCCCCATGAGTCGTATTGATTATTATCTATCATTAGCTGGCAAACATTTAGCGGATTATCCACTTTGCGAGACAAAAAACATGCTGGGTTATTTACCTGGCACCGAGTCAATTCGACAGGATGGACCCTACGAAATTGACGGAATCAGTATAGGCAATGACGGTGCAGCACCGCTCTTCTGCTTGGATATTAATATTCTTACCGGTTTACGCTCACCAGCTCATACCGAAGTCTTACAATTACTTAAGCAATGTGAAGGCGATCATGCTGTCATATTTGATTTAGTCAATAATGAGAGACTCAAAAGCCGTATGTTATCAGTCTCAGAAGATGACACTCGATTAATGCGCGCTGTTGAAATTGCTTATGAACGTCTTAATAAAATTATTAATAAACTTAATGCGGCAAAAGATTCAGTATTTGAAGGTAAACTTCCAGTTCATCACCCTAAACTAATCATGTCAATGGGAGGTGCAGGTGTTGGTAAATCGGGGGTTGAAGCAACCGCACGTGCACTTTGTGATGATAATTTTGTGATCGCATCTTTAGATGAATTTAGAAAAGAAAGTGATCTGTATAAGGTACTAACTGCCGCCAACCATCATAGTGATGATTACGTTTATGTTGAACCTTTTGCCAACAAACTTAGAGACTCCGTCGCACATCATGCTCGCGCCCATCATTACAACATATTATATGATGGCACGGGCATTCCCTATCAACCCAGATACTCCACAATCATTAGTAAATTCAAAGCCAGTGGATTTTATACGCAAGTCACTGCAGTTGATGCATTTCTTATTAAACCCGTAGGTAGAGACGATGAACTAATACGTTCTAATGTTATCAGTAGTGTTAAAGCACGATTCGAAAAATCTGGTAGAGCTTTGCCATGGGTAGTGACTATAGACAAACATATTAGAGCCCCAAGATCTTTCTTAAACGCCCTAGAAGATGAGGGCTTAGATAAAATTTCCTTGTTTGCAAATGATAGTGAAAAACAAAAAAATTACCTAGTAGCAGAAAGCTTCTCCTTAACTGAAGCAGAGGTTAAAGCGCTGCAACAACATCAATTAGCGGGCAATTTATGTGAACATCTGAAAACTTACATAATTCATCATTCAGACTCCCATTTAAAAAACTTTGCTGATAATGATCCAACTAAACTTGATGATTTAATCTCCAGAATTCCTAATTTCAATGAATCCAATGTGGCTTATCAAATCTATCAACGCAATAACTATAACCGTGTGCTATTGATTTATTGCGCTAAAAGAATGGTGGACTTTATGGAAAAAAGGCAATTAAATCCAAATGCTTCAGGAGAAGAAGGCTTATTACATAAACCCGAAGTGCTTTCATTTCATGTTAACCCTCATGCGCAAGATCCTTGGCTAACTAAACTACAAAATTAAGCACATAAAAAAAGGCGGTTAAAACTAACCGCCCCTCTGTATTAAACTTTAGCGACTGCTAATGTTTAATGGTGACAGCCCGCACCATGAATGTGTCCATGGTCTAATTCTTCTTTAGTTGCCGCTCTTACTTCAACAATCTCAACATCAAAAGTTAAGGCTTCACCCGCTAATGGATGGTTACCATCAATAGTGACGTTATCACCATCAATATTAACTACTGTTACTATACCAGGACCGTGACTAACATCTGCATGGAATTGCATACCCACTTCAATATGATCAACACCTTCAAACATATCTTTTGAAATGACTTGCACCATATCTTCAGAAATTACACCATAAGCATCTTCTGGTTCGATACGCACATTAAATTTGTCGCCTACTTTTTTACCCAATAAAGCCGCTTCAAGACCAGAAATGATGTTACCACTTCCATGTAAATAAACTAAAGCATCACCACCATCAGAACTATCCAATACCTCACCTTGATCATTGGTTAATGTGTAATGAATTGATACCGCTGTATTGTCAGCAACTTGCATGATATACCCTTAAGAATAAATAAAATGCAACATGATAACGACTAAACTAAGATTTGTCTGAAAATTTATTGACTGCACTAAAATTTTATAGCGCCAAAAAAGTATCCCATAACAGCAATAATCCAACTTATGACCAATAACACCCAAGGTAACCCGTGTTGCCGATACACAATGATATGTTCAATTTCATGGTCACCTGTATCAACTGAAGTTGTTTTCTGAAGAGATGCTTTCTTAAGCCTTCTATTAAGTTCTCTGGCTTTTTCTTTCTGCTGTTTCTTATAAAGTTCAATACCCTTTTGAATACCTTGGGCTATTAGCTTTGATTGTTCTTTAGTCTGCCCGGGTCGTTGAATGCCTTTAGTTATCCTCAAGGCTTCTTCTTGAGTTTGCGGCGATGGTTTTTGATAAGTATTTTTTGTCATTTCATTTTTTACCATAAGCATTATAAAACTGCTTAGCCGTTCTACCATTCTTCGACGCATTTTGATGCGCAAAATCTAACGCCTGTTTATACAACTCTTCTTTATTACCCATATAATCTACAAAATAACTATCAATAATATCGAGATAAGTTTGCGTGTGTTGTGGATAAAAAGCCAGCCTTATACCAAAACGATCAGATAATGAAATTTTTTCCTCTACAGTATCAGAATAATGCACTTCGTCATCAATCAATTGAGTGGCAAGATTATCACTCATTTTTTCAGGTAATAAATGCCGACGATTTGACGTAGCATAAAACACCACATTTTCCGGTGGCAATTCAATAGAGCCTTCTAATACACTCTTTAATGGCTTATATAAAGTATCACCGGTATCAAAAGAAAGATCATCGCAGTAAATTACAAAGCGTTGTGGCAGTTCACGGATGTCATCTACGATCTCAGGCAGATAAATCAAATCCTGTTTATCAACTTCAATCAATCGTAAATCACGATCTTTGTATTCATTCAATAACGCTTTAACCAATGATGATTTACCCGTCCCCCTGGCTCCCCACAAAAGCGCATTATTTGCCGGCTGACCAGAGATGAATCGTAGTGTATTATCAAGCAATTGTTGCTTTTGGTTATCGATTCCCAATAACTGATTAAGCCTTACTGGATCAATCTGTTTAACAGGCCGCAGATATTCTTTACGTTGACGCCAGATAGCCGCATAAGTGGTATTCCAATTAATCATTTTATTAATCCTTTCCTTTTATGAACACATGCAAATTATTCCACACTTGTAAGTTATAGCACTAGTACCCGAAAACTCTATTTTACGTAGACATTTTCTAACTCAATTAGAAACGGAAAATACTTTGCTAATAGCAAAAATTCAGAACCGTTTATCAAGATAGGTGCTGTATCTGTTATATTTAATTAATGGCCAGTGGGTGAATGCCTTCAAACTTTACCTTTTATTTGTAGTATTCTTTATTACACATTGTTGTAGTTCCAGCACAACAGCAACATGCATATAACAATATGAATATTTGGGCGCTTAAAAAAGATATTCCACTCAAGGTATTGTTGTTAGAATTAAAGCAACGCCACAACATCTTTAATTTAAATCTAAATACAGCCGAAAAAAATTTTCAGGCGATTGAAATCTTTTTGCCTGACAATCCTAGTCTATCTGCTTATGTCTATACATTTGGACAAAATCCAAATAGTTATGGAATTGATCTAAGATACCCCATCACCACACATAATATTGTCGGTGAAAATGAAAATCTCAGTTTAGATCAAGCATTAGATATCATTGCAATTCATTTATTTTACTAGTGTTAATGCACAACAAAATTTTTTCATCGTTCTATTTTATACCACTACATTTGCTACTATCTGCCTGTACTTCTGGTGGATTATTCACAACAGTCGGCCCCGATTACAGCCCTAATAAACCGCCCACGCCTAATCAGTGGTACAGTTCACAGCCAGAATTTACACCACAAGTATTGGCGCACAATGGTAATAAAAATACACTCATTCATTGGTGGAACCGTTTTCAAGACCCTGTTCTAATTCAACTATTAAATGCTGCAGAAAAAGTAAACCCCACTCTTACAGATGCCAAAGCTCGTATAGAAGAAGCGAGAGCCAATGTGGTAACTGCCGATGGAGCCGTATTGCCGACTTTGGATTTTTCTCAAGGTCTTAAGCGCTCTTCCTCTTCATTCGGTGGCACACCATTCATCTGGAACCAATTTTCAGCGGGAGTACAATCCAGTTGGGAAATTGATTTATTCGGGGGTTTAGCTCGTCAACAAGAAGCAGCGCGCAGTCAATTAGATTCCAAAAACGCAGCCTGGCATGATGCTAGGGTAGCTGTTGCAGTAGAAGTCGCCGACGCTTACCTCGCCTATCGATTTTCTGAGGCTCAAAAACAAATATTACAAGCGGATACCGCCTCAAGAGTTGAATCCGCCCGTTTAACAGCCATCGCAACTGAACAAGGTTTCCACTCTCAAGGAGAAGTTGCTCTAGCTAAAGCGAGTGCAGCTGAAGGCAACAAATCAGTATTGCAACAAGCGTCCCAAAGTGAGCGTGCCATAAAAAGCCTAGTATCTATGACGGCAATAGAAGAACCAGAACTACGTAAACTATTGAATGGTGCTCCTGATCAAATTGCAAAACTACCTAGTCCACCCTCATTTAATATAGATACTTTACCTGCCAAGGTGTTACTACAACGGCCCGATGTTGCAGTAGCAGAGCGAGATGTTGCAGAAGCCAGTGCTAATATCGGCGTACAAAGAGCAAAACAGTTTCCAAAACTGAGTTTATCTGGAACGATAACTCCAACTCTACAAAATATAAATGGCGGTGCACTATTACTTGCACAAACATGGTCGATTGGACCCACACTTAGTTTACCTCTGTTTGACTCTGGCAAACGCGCCGCCGATGTTGAGAATGCAAAGGCGAAATATCTAGCTGCTTCGACTCGATTCAATAGTAAAGTCAGAACCGCTGTTAAAGAAGTTGAAGATGCGTTAGTCCGATTAAATAGTGTGCGTAAAATCTTACCCGAAGCTCATCTTGCTGTAGATGGATACACTACTAATTTTTTAGCAAATCAGACCCTGTACCAAAATGGTTTAGGTAACTTGCTAAATGTTGAAGTAGCGAGGCGCAATATGCTATCTGCTGAATTAGCGCTAAAGGAACTTGAAAGAGAACAAGTTAGTGCTTGGATTGCACTATATCGTGCTGCTGGAGGTGGCTGGTGGGAAGATCAAATTAATGAAACGAGCAATGGAGCAAAATTATGACCAAACGGAATTCAGGCATTCTAGTCTTAGCCTTAGTATTAATCATAGGTATTACAATGATTATTAGTCATAGAAATAAACCCAGCTCATCCGCGATTAAATCGACAGAGAATCCATCACTCAGCGTATCTCTGATCCAACCAGAAACCACTAATATTCCAATCACTCTGACAACTAACGGCTCTATAGCTGCCTGGCAAGAAGCCATTATTGGCGCTGAAATAGGCGAATTACGTCTTAATGAAGTGAATGCTCAAATAGGAGAAAAGGTAAAAAAAGGTCAAGTGTTAGCTTCGTTTTCAACGGAAAGTGTTTTAATCGACATTGCCCATAGTCGAGCCGCTTTACTGGAAGCTGAAGCTAATCAAAGTGACGCTAAAATTAATGCTGAGCGAGCCAATAAAGTATCTATTTCAGGAGCCTTGAGTTCTCAGCAAGTCGATCAATATAAAACCCTCTATAAAACGGCTAATGCAAAAGTTGAATTAGCAAAAGCCCAGCTTAATGCCCAATTACTACGCTTGAAATATACACAAGTTTTAGCCAGTGATGACGGTGTTATCTCTTCAAGTAACGCCACATTAGGTGCAGTAGCGACTAAAGGCCAAGAACTATTTCGTTTAATTCGTCAAAACCGCCTTGAATGGCGAGGTGAAGTGACTGCTGAAGAAATCACCCAACTTAAACCGGGCATTAAGGTTACTGTAAAAGTACCTAATGTTGGCAATGTTGAAGGATCAATTCGCTTTCTTGCTCCAACTTTAAATATACAAAATCGTAATGGCCTAGTGTATGTTGACCTGCCTAATGCAACAGCTAATGGCTTACGTGCAGGCATGTTTGGACGTGGCGAATTTCATATAGATTATTCTAAGGGTCTAACAATTCCTCAAGAAGCGATTTCAATGCGTGACGGTTTTAGTTACGTATTCATCTTAACGAATCAAACTAAAGACCGTGGCTATGTTAAACAAGTAAAAGTGCAATTAGGTCGCAAATTCGATAACAAACTAGAAATATTATCAGGAATTACAACCAATGATTATCTAGTAGCCAGTGGAGCCGCATTTCTAACTGATGGCGATAACGTGAGAATAATTACTCAATGAACATCTCAGCCTGGTGTATACGCAACCCCATTCCAGCCGTTATGCTGTTCATCATGCTCAGTTTTGGTGGATTAATTAGTTTCAAGGCGATGAAAGTTCAAAACTTTCCAGATCTTGACCTACCAACCATTACCGTCACCGCTTCTTTGCCTGGTGCCTCACCATCACAATTAGAAACAGAAGTAACTCGAAAAATAGAAAATGCTATTGCCACCCTGCAAGGCTTAAAACACATTAGCTCGAAAGTACAAGACGGAAATGTCACGATTATTAGCGAATTTCGCTTAGAAAAACCTGTGCAAGAGGCTTTAGACGATGTTCGATCTGCCGTATCAAAAGTGCGTGCAGATTTACCGAGTGATTTACGCGATCCTATCGTCACCAAACTTGATTTAGCCTCTTCACCCATATTAGCTATCACCGTTAAATCAGATCATAGAGATGAAGAAGCACTCTCATGGTTTGTTGAAGATGTTATCACTAAAAAATTGTTAACAGTTCGCGGTGTAGGTGCGGTTAATCGTGTAGGTGGTGTTACCCGTGAAATCACTATTGCACTTGACCCTATTAAACTCCAAGCACTAGGTGCAACAGCAACTGATATTTCTCGCCAACTCCGCGTAATCCAACGTGAGAGTGCTGGTGGCAGGATGAATTTAGGATTAGGGGAACAACCTATACGCACCTTAGCAAACGTCAGTTCCATTGCTGAAATACGCACAATGCAAATCTCATTAAGCGATGGACGCCATATTCAACTTGATCAAATTGCCAAAATTGATGACTCCGTCACTGAGCCACGCGCTTTAGCTCTATTAAACGGGACTCCCGTGGTTGGCTTTGAGGTAACACGAAGTAGAGGTGCCAGTGAAATTGAAGTCGGTGCGGGTGTTCAAAAAGCCCTACAAGAATTACGCGATGCAAACCCTGATATTGAACTTACCGAAGCTTTTAACTTTGTAACACCTGTTAAAGAGGAGTTTCAAGGATCCATGACGATGCTTTACGAAGGTGCTCTCCTCGCCACATTAGTTGTCTGGCTCTTTTTAAGAGATTGGCGAGCCACATTTATTTCAGCAATTGCCCTTCCACTTTCTGTTATTCCTGCCTTTATTGGGATGGATTATTTCGGATTTTCACTCAATGTCATCACTTTATTAGCACTGTCTTTGGTTATTGGAATATTAGTTGATGATGCAATTGTTGAAGTAGAGAATATCGTCCGGCATTTAAGGATGGGTAAAACACCTATACAAGCAGCTAAAGAGGCCGCTGATGAAATTGGCCTAGCTGTCATAGCAACCACGCTTTCATTAGTTGCTGTATTTCTTCCTACTGCATTTATGAGTGGTATTGCAGGCAGATTTTTTAAACAATTTGGCTGGACAGCGGCATTAGCAGTTTTAACATCTTTAGTCGTTGCCAGAATGCTAACCCCGATGATGGCAGCTTATATGTTAAAGCCACATAAACATGGAGCAGCCAAGGAAGGATTCATCATGCAAATCTACATTAAATATGCAACGTGGTGTCTACATCATAGGCTACGAACGATGTGCGGTGCTGCTACTTTTTTTATAGGCTCCCTCCTTCTAATTCCACTATTGCCCACTGGTTTTATCCCCCCAGATGACAATCCACAAACACAAGTCTTTATTGAGCTTCCCCCTGGTTCAAGTTTAGCGCAAACAAAAGCAAGTGCAGAGGCCGCTAGAAAGTTAGTATCAAAAATCAATTACGTAAATAGCATTTATACGACGATCGGCAGTGGTTCCGCAGGCAGTGACCCAATGGCTAACACACAAGGTACTGGCGAAGTTCGCAAAGCCACGTTAACAATCACTCTTGCCGATCGCCAAGATAGACCCATTCGTAAACAAGTTATCGAGCAAGATATTCGACTAGCACTCCAAAAATTACCGGGGGTTAGAACAAAAGTGGGACTTGGAGCGTCAGGCGAAAAATATGTATTAGTTCTGAGTGGTGAGGATTCACAAGCTTTATTAAGTGCTGCACGAAAATTAGAACTTGATTTAAGAACAATTCCAGGTTTAGGCAGCATTGCCTCTAGTGCTGCACTGGTGCGACCCGAGATTTCTGTTAAACCCGACTTTGTACGTGCTGCTGATTTAGGCGTAACAACAACTTCACTGGCAGACACACTTCGAATTGCCACTTTAGGTGATTATGATTGGTCTTTATCAAAACTAGATTTAGCCCAACGTCAAGTGCCTATCGTAGTAAAACTAGCTGAAGACAGCCGGCACGATTTAAGCGTATTAGAGAGACTCGCCGTTCCCAGTTCAAAATCAAGCCTCGGCTCAGTTATGGTGGGTCAAGTAGCAAAGATCGAACTATCAAGCGGACCAGCTGTCATTGATCGATATGATCGATCTCGGAATATAAATTTTGAGATCGAACTTTCGGGGACTCCATTGGGTGAAGTTACCACTGCGGTTGAGAATCTACCTAGTATTAAAAACTTACCCACCGGTGTAAAACGCATTAACATTGGTGATGCTGAAATGATGGGAGAACTGTTTGCCAATTTCGGTCTTGCTATGTTAACGGGCCTATTATGTATCTTTATCGTACTTATTTTACTTTTTAAAGACTTTATTCAACCTATCACTATTTTAGCGGCATTACCGCTTTCTTTTGGTGGTGGCTTTATTGCATTGCTAATAACTGGTAAGGCATTCTCTATGCCGTCTTTAATCGGTTTAATTATGTTAATGGGAATTACCACAAAGAACTCTATTCTCTTGGTAGAGTATGCAATAGTTGCTAGACGAGAACTTGGCATGAGCAGACTCGAAGCGCTTTTAGATGCTTGTCACAAACGAGCCAGACCTATAGTAATGACTACTATAGCCATGGGAGCTGGCATGCTACCTATTGCAATGGGTATGGGTAACGCAGACTCATCTTTCCGTAGCCCAATGGCAGTTGCCGTTATTGGTGGCTTAGTCACCTCCACTTTGCTAAGCCTATTAGTCATACCCGTCGCTTATACCTATCTGGATGATTTTAAAACATGGTTTATTACCCATTGGAAACGTAGCAGTGAAAATTTTATCCATTAATCCCACCATGCTAACGATACTTAATAAAATCAAGATTTCAATTGTACTGTTGCTCAGTTTCAATTTATATACTTTTTCAACTGCTTCCGCCAACACTGTATTTTCGGCGACCCAAAACTGTGTCGCCACTCCTTCGATCCATAAACTAGATAATCCAGGCGCGGTCAAATTAGAAGTTGGTGACCATTATCCGATACTCCAAGGAAATAAACCGACCCATCCAGAATGGTATCTGTTACGTATTGAAACAGCTAATCCACCTATAAGATGGGTAAGAAATGATTGTGGTAACGTGAGTAGTTCAGATATCGAGATAAATACAGACAACAATAAAACCTGTAACATTGCAAATCAAGCAGATAGTTATGTCTTTGCCGTCAGTTGGCAACCCGCTTTCTGTGAAAGTAAACCGGAGAAACCTGAATGTGCAACCACTGATGCATCAGCCTATCAGGCTAGTCAATTTAGCCTCCACGGTTTATGGCCCAATAAAGAAAGTTGTGGAATCGATTACGGTTATTGCGGTGATGTGAAAGCAAAACCGGCGAATTTCTGCGATTACCCTCAGGTCAACATGAGTAGCATTATCCGTAATCAGTTGAGCCAAGTGATGCCTAGTGTGAGTTCTAGTTCTTGTTTAGAGCGGCATGAATGGCACAAACATGGCACTTGTCAAAGTGACCTTCCCGACCAATACTTTGAAAAAGCAAGTAACTTAGTACATCAATTTAACGAAAGTGGAATCAGTGATTTCATGAAAAGTCATATCAATCGAAAAATAAGTCTTGATGACTTTCGTACTGTTCTTGATTCAAGTCTTGGTTCGGGTGCCAGCACACATGTTAAGCTCGGATGCAAGAATGGTTTATTAGTTGATATTTACGTGAGTTTGCCTGCCGAAATTAAACCAGATGCCAAGCTTAAAGATTTGATATTTAGGGCACCACCCATGCCAACAGACAAAAGTTGCCAGAGTGGTTTTCGTATTGATGCCATTGGGCAGGATTTTTTCAATAAACGAACAATTTTCTAAAGCTCTTCTAACTTATATCGATCCTGCTTATCAAACTGCTGTAACAAACATGGCAACAACACCAACACCAACGGTATTTGTATCAGTAATCCAAAGATCAACGCAATGGCCAGTGGTTGCAACATCTCGGCTCCAGTCCCTATACCCAACGCTAATGGCAATAAAGCAAATATAGCCGCAATAGTGGTCATTGCAATAGGACGCATTCGGTTATTACCGGCTTTACTAAATCCTGCGATACCTTGTTTATCAATTACAGGTAGATTCTCGTACTCTGAATAATAAAATACCGCAACTTCTGTAACAATACCTATCACCATGGTCATGCCCATTATAGCCATAATATTCAATTCAGTATGAGTTAACCATAAGCCTATAAACACCGCAGGGATCGATGTTAACGTTGTTGTGATAATAGCTGTAGCCACCCTAAAAGACTCATACACCATCAACAAAAGTAAATAGACTAAGGCCACAGCGGCCATAAAAACCACCAACATATCTTTAAAAGCAATCTGTTGTTCTGCGTACAACCCACCTAACTCATAGTAGATTGAAGAAGGTAACATATTAGTTTGATGCAGAGTCTTTTCAATAGCTACTATCGCAGAACCTAAATCACGTCCTTCTAAGCGAGCAGTGACTGCCACCATACGTTTTAAATTCTCTCGATGAATTTGCGGTTGCCCAATTTCAGTGGTTATCTGCGCAACTCGCTCTAAAGGTACCCATTGACCTGATATAGTACGAATAGGCAAATTTTTCAATTGAGCACCATTTGTTCGCTCTGCCTCAGGAACCCACACCCGCACATTTAGCATTTTAATGCCTTCTTGTACCTGAGTTGGAGTAATACCAGTTAAATAGGCATTGATCGCCTGTTTAATCTCATCACCACTTAACCCTGCCAAAGCCGCTTTATCAGGTATTATACGAATAGTATAAGCATCCCCAGCCGGAATCACACCCGAATTAATATCTACAACACCGTCTATTTTACCGATAGCCTCAGCAATTTTTTCTGCCGTTATAATGAGTAATTCACCTTTATCTGCATACAATTTAATTTCAATCGGCTGCGGTACTGCGGTTAAATCACCAATCATATCAGCCATCAATTTAGCCATTTCTACCTCAAGTCCAGGCACATGCTTTGTGACTTGATCACGAATATCGATCATAATTTCATCGAGGTTTCGCCGCGGTAATGGCTTTAATTTTACAAAAAAGTCGCCTTCATTAGCCTCAGTAATATGCCCCCCCAAACTTAAACCAGTCCGACGAGAATAGGTTGCTACTTCAGGTGTTTGTTGAATAATTTCTTCAACTTGCTGGAGTAAGCGATCAGTCTCTGTGACTGACGTACCCGCCTCAGCTCGATAATCAAGAATAAAACCCCCCTCATCCATAGCAGGCATAAAGCCAGAACCAATCGATTGTTCAGCAATAAAGCCACCTGAAAGCAATACCACAATTGCACCTAATACCCAGCAAGGTCGAGGCAGTACCTGTTGCATTAACCGCCTATAAACCTCATGAATCCATTGCGTTAATTTAGAACGTTGCTCTGATGTTTGAACTGATTTTGATAAGGTTTGCGCAGCTAACAAAGGTACTGCTAACCAAGCAACTAAAAAGGATAAGGTTAAAACTGACGCAATCGTTAAGGATAAGGCTTTAAAAAAACTACCACTCACCCCTGATAGAAAAGCCAATGGGATGTGAGTCACAATAGTAGCCGCAGAAGAAGCCGCCAGCGGCTTACTAAACTCAGCCGCAGCGGTTTGAATACGCTCACGGAAAGGCGCATTGCCCTCTTGAAGTCTCCGCATAATATGCTCAATCATCACGATAGCATCATCAATAATTAAAGCCACAGCAGCCGCCATACCACCCAAAGTCATAATATTAAAACTTTGCCCCATCAGCGACAGAATTAAGGTCGTTGCAGCCAAGGCTAACGGTACAGTTAATGCCGTAATTACCGTCACCCAGCCGTTACGTAAAAACACCCATAAAACCAGCACGGCTAAAACCAGACCAATTAACAAAGCCTCTCGCACAGTTGATGCTGAAGCAATAATCAATTCACTTTGGTCATACCATTTCGCTAAATGAACATCTTGTGGAATGCGAGCAGCTAATAATTTCAATTTCTGTTCTACAACAGAAACAATATCAACCGTACTCCCTTCCGGTTGTTGAATAATTTGAAACAAAACGGCCTCTTTACCATCCGCTCTAACCCGTTGCCATTGAGGTGCTGTTGTCTTAATAATCGTTGCAACATTTTTTAATAATACCAATCCATTAGCATCATGTCTTAAAACGGTTAAACCAATATCCTGAGTATTTTTTAGCTGTTGCTCAGCTAACAATAAATACAATTTATAGTGTTCTTCCAAGCGACCAACCGCTTGCAAAACATTACTCGCTGCTAATGTTTTAGCGACTTCATCCAACGTTAAATTATAGGCTCTTAATTTACCGGTATTTATCAATACTTGATATTCAGCCGTCGCCCCGCCTAACACTTCGACTTTAGCGACACCAGGTATCGTTGATAACAAAGGCACAATCTGATAATCAGCAATATCTCTAAGTGCAACTGCTGTCTGTTTACTGGCAGTTAAACTATAGCCCAGCACCGGAAACACGGTGGGCTCCATTCTGCGAACTGTAAAATTAAGCGCAAGCGGTAACTTGGAACGAATCTGATTAACTGCGGCATCCACTTGCAACATGGCAGACACCATATCAACTCCCCAAACAAAGTTAATTGAAATATCGGTACTGCCACGTGTAGTTGTTGATCTAACATTCAATACGCCCGGCACTGCTCTAACCGCTTCTTCAACAGGGACGGTTGCTTCCAAAACCATACGTTCTGCGGGTTTATCACCCGCATCCATATTAATAACAATACGCGGAAAAATAACTTGCGGAAATAGGCTCACTGGCAAAGACTGCGTCAAATAGAGTCCTGAGAACGCCAATAAAAGAAGAGTTAATATGATTGATCGGCGGTGACTAAATGCCCATGAGGTCATGGTTTTTCAACCTCGATATCCATACCATCAGTTAACTCGTAATTACCTAAAATGACCAACTCATCTTCTACCTTCAAGGTTGGATCAATCAATTCGACCGATGTATCGGTTTCTATGCCAATATCTACCCTATGTTTAACTGCTTTTTTATCAACAACGGTAAAGACACTATATTTATCATCATCCGGTAATACCGCTTCTCTGGGCGACACTAAAGTATGTTTAGTTGCTATGGTAATGCACCCTTCTATCGATTCATTCAATAAAAAACTAGCTTCATTGGAGGGCTTAACAACTACGCTAACTAAATGACTCACAGGATCAACTTGTTGAGAAATAGACTCAATAACTCCACTGACAGACTGCTCAAGTTTCCGATTAGTTGGTATTAGTTCAACACGTTGCAGTTTTCTTAAGGCACCTATTTGACTTGCTTCAACACCCAATTCAATGCGCCATTGCGTTTGTTCAGACCATTGCAATAGTGGACTTCCAGAAGCTAATTGTTGTTCTTGTTGGACTTTAACAGAGACAATAACACTGGGTTTATCAGCCTTTAAGGTCCGACTTTTTAATGAGCCTCGGGCCGTTAAATCCGCAAGTAGCGCCTTAGCTTGATCAACCCGTAATTGACTAGTCACTAATTCATGCTCTGTAGCTAACTTCAACTGAAATCGACCTTGTAGCAAATTCAATTCTTTTGTTGCAGCCGCCAATTCTTGCTGAGCTTGTTTCACACTTAGCAAAGCATCTTCACTAGGTTCCACTACCAACAAAGGCTCACCCGCCTGCACTGCTTCGCCACTACTCACGAAAACTTTCACAATACGACTGGCATAAGGCACGCTGAGACTTTTTAAACTATTTGGCAAAGCTATTACAGATCCATAAGCTGTTATAGTCTCTACGATATCTGTTAACTCTAAGGGTTGGGTCTGGACCTTAACACTAGAGGTCACGTCAGCCTCTTCTTCACTATGCTCTGCAGAACAAGCCATCAATATCAACAAGCTCATTAGCAACAGGCTCTTCAAGAATCTATATTTCATAAACATATACGTAAAAATTATAAAACATACCGACCTGTCGTAGTTTCCAAAGCGACTTGCGCTTCGATTAAATGCAGTTGCAAGGTTAAAACTTCAACCTGTTTATCAATCAAATGGTTCCAAGCAGCATAATAGGTAGGTTGGTCAATTTGTCCTTCCCAATTAGAAGTCGTATAAGCATTAAATAAACTAGCTAATTGATTCAAGCCCGCACGTGCCGTTTTAATTTCTGCATTAATTGAGATGATAGTCGTCAGCAACTCGGCCACATCGGCTTTGCTTTGAAAATCACGATTGCTATATTCATCAAATAACTGTTGCCGACTTGCGGTTGCTATAGCAATTGCACCTTGGTTTTGATCAAATAGTGGCAAACTTAAAGCAGCCCCAGCACCCACAGTATAGTAATTACTGTTATTTCTAGTCTGCGTTAATCCAAGACTAATTTTTGGAAATTGTTGCAATATAGCGATACGGACTTGTTCTTCTTGGGCAAGATACCCTTGTTTTAAGGCTAATAAATCTAAACGATGTGAGGTTAAATCGGTAGTGAGTTGTGCAAAACTTGGGGGTAGCAATTCAATTGGTAAATACGACTTTTGATAAGTAATTTTTAGACCGGACGTCTGACCTAAAACTCTGTTGAGCCGTTCTTGTTGATGCTGCTTTTGTAGTAATAAAACTTGCATCCGACCTTCTAGGGCTTCAACAGAACTCATTGCGGTAGAGTTTTCTAAAACTGTTGCCCAACCCTGATCAAACGCCTTTTGAATTTGTTCCTTATTACTTTCTAACCGTTTTAAACTCTCAGATAAAAGCGCGTATTGCTGATCATAAATTTGTAATTGATAACAGGCTAATTTCGCTGCTTGTGCAATTTGCCATTCTTGCCATGCTATCTGTAAATTAATAGCTTGTTGTTCTGCCTTTGCGGCTGAAACCTTATTAGAGCGAGTTAATAAGGCTGTAAACTCCCAGTCTAAACTAACACCATAACCTTGAACTTTACCTTGATCTACCCCCCCTGTAACTGTTGCATAATTATAGGCTATGCGTGGATTAGGTAATAAGCCAGCTTGTAACAATTGTGCATCGGCAACGCCTTGTTTTGACCTCGCAGCGCGTAATTCTGGATTTTGAATTATCGCTATAATGGCGGCCTCATCCGGTGATAAACCATCTGATAATTCGAAAATTACCGGCTTTAATAATGGATGTTTAATCTGACTCGCTAAAATTTGAAGTTGCGCAAATGATAGGGTAGCATTTTGCTTATGGATAGATTGTTCAGTCAACGCCTTTGGTTGATAATTAGAACAGGCCGTTAACGTTAGCAGAAATAATAATAAAATATTTTCAATATTGAAACTTAACCTCATAACCACTGCCGTGTTTTTAAAACTATGTTATACCACCAAGAAATGTAAATATTCAAACAAATCATCTAGGATAGTACTCAAAAATACTGATGATTAGACGTTTCCAAGAATATTTATTTCCTAGGTGTTTATAGCAAACTAGACTAGACTCGAAGTTGAGGTATCAAGCTTTTTGGAAACGCTCATATAGTCGACTGATTTTTAATGCTATTTTCGGCTTTAAATCTTTCGTATCATTCTTCCGGCCTTATTTCAAGGAACATAAATATCAAACTATCCTTTATCAAAATACTCTTTTGTTTAGAGCATTACACATTATCAAACGTATCAAGTTTGAGTGTATTATCCCAGTGAAACTCGATGAAATTAATATATCAATTGGTGAAAGTTTACGTAATAAAAGTTGGTGGATGGGAAATCTCTTTCCTAAGACTTTACTCAGGCAATTAAACACAGATGCGAGAATGCTATCAAAAACTCAACAGTTTACTAAAGCCGCCACTGGCGCTTCGCATGCTAAATTAATCGACACTAAAATACGCGGTGACCAGACTTACTGGCTATCTGAGCCAAGTTTAGAACCACCAAACCTAGCCCAACTACAAATTTCCATTGCAATGCTTTCTTTAAAAGACACCTTTGAAAACTACTTTCCAATTCTTTTAAATAATTTTGAAGGTCATTACAGCCATTACCCTGCTGGCACTTTTTATAAAAAACACATGGATAATTCCCGTCACACGAATAATAGAGTCTTTAGTGTCATCACCTATTTTAATCAAAATTGGCATGAAGGTGATGGGGGAGAACTCGTGCTATACAGCCCAGATAATGGACAATTACTTATTGAAATAAAACCTCTATTTGGTATCACTGTCATTTTTTTTAGTGCTGACTTTCCCCATGAAGTAAAGGCAACAGTACCCGATCGATATAGTTTAACGGGCTGGTTTACACACAAGTAAATTGATTGCCGCTGCAGAAACAGCTCACGAATGATGGCAACTAAAAGAAATTGGAGTATCTCATCCGTCCTATACAGACTTGGCACACCCAGTTAATGCTAAAAGTAAATCCCCTCCATGTCCTACGTAATCATCTATTAGAACTAGCGATTAATGATGCTGAGCAAGGCGACTTTAATTGTTTCTATCGTTTATTAGATCAAATTCAAAATCCTTTTGAAAACTATTCATAATGATTGCCTAAAACCCCATTAACACTTTAAAATTAACCGTCGACAGGCCTTTAATTTTAAGGAGCAACACCATGAAAACAGTTATTTCAGCCATTGTTTTACTATTGGCTTGCACTACAAACATTAGCTTTGCAGAAGATGCTACTAAAGGTGAAGCCATATTTACCTCAAATTGCGCGGGTTGTCATGCAGGGGGTAAAAACTTCATGTCTCCGCATAAGTCTTTAAGTAAAGAAGATTTAGAAAAAAACCAAGTTAACACGACTGCCGCTATTATTAATCAAATCACCAACGGCAAATCTCCCATGCCTGGCTTTGGTAAACTCGGCATTCTTAGTACTACTGATATTGAAAATGTAACCGCTTATGTCTTACAAAAATCAACAGCTGGTTGGTAATACACTGTCAGTAAGTGAAACAAACAAAGGGGTATGGTAATATGTCTGATTAATCAGAATCAGACACCGCACTATGTTTTTACAAGATTTTTATAATACCACCGATCAAAATATTACGATTACCGCAGAACAAGCCAGTACCTTTGCTAAAGAAATTGCACATGATTTCAACCCGTTACATGATGTAGATGCTAAGCGCTATTGTGTTCCAGGAGATTTATTATTCTCTCTCGCTTTAGAAAAGTACGGACTTAGCCAACAAATGTACTTTACCTTTGCGGGTATGGTTGGGCATGATGTGTTATTAAATTTTCCTGAAACTGATGCAACACACATTGATATTAACGACAACCAAGGTAAAACCTACTTACAGGTCGAACGTTCAGGTGATGTAACTCACAATACGAGTTTAATCGAAAGCTTTATACGTGATTATGTTGCATTCTCTGGTCAAAACTTCCCCTATGTTTTGGTCCCCTTATTAGAGCAAGAAAAAGTAATGTTTAATCTGAGTCGCCCTTTAGTGATTTATGAAAGCATGACACTGTCTTTTGATCATCTAGATTTTAAAGAAGCGTCAGTAGAAATGTTAGAGCCAAAAATAGAAGTGGATGGTAAACGCGCTACGGCCTTTTTACACTTCCAAATCAATGCAGAGAATGCAATTGTAGGTAAAGGCTTTAAGAAATTGGCTATTAGTGTACCTAACGCTTATGAAGCAGAACCTATGCAAGCGTTTGTTAATGAATACCTCAATAGGAAAAATACTTACTTAGGGAATTTAAAGTAATTCAGTAAACCACTCAGTTAAATCACGCGTGTCGCCTAAAGCATTTAGGCGACGATCAATAGTGTCATGATTGCCCCACACCACATCGGCTAATGCTCCCTGCTCTACCTCAGTTTTAATTTCGTTACAATACAGTCCTAAATGTCTCTGCACATAAAAACCATAGGTACGGCAAGCAACGGGGCGATATTCATAAAGACTGCATGCGCCTGCTGATTCATTTAACAAGGGACATACGACTGGTCGTGTTTTCTGTTCTGCCAAAGCTCGCATTTTTTTCCTGACGACTTCCAATTGCTCAGGCGACAATGTCAATAAACCGACTTTTAGCAAATCCCATTCAGTACGGGTTAAGGATGGAATTTCTGCAAGTCGCCGACAACAAAGATCGCAACCCATGCGACACTGCCAATCGGAGTGATGTTCGCGAATATCATTGACACGCTCATCAATATCTTGATGGAGTTGAAACAAAGGCTGCATCAATTTTTAATGCCCACACCTTTATGTAACATGATCAAACAAACAGAAATAAGTAATACCGTTGAACAACCGGTAATCATATATGCTAGCTCAATATTGACATCAGACACACCAATCAAACCGTAGCGGAAGGTGTTAACCATATACAAAATAGGATTGCATTTCGATAGCGTTTGCCAAAGGTTGGGTAACATATCAACCGAAAAAAACACACCACCCAAATAGCTTAAAGGGGTTAATACAAAGTTAGGAATAATAGAGATGTCATCAAAACTCTCTGCCAAGATAGCGTTGATAAATCCCGCCAAAGCAAAGAGCACCGATGTTAAGAAAGCAATACTCAAAGCAATTAAATAATTGTGTATCTCGATATGAGCAAACAACAAAGAGATCAGCGCCACTACAAAACCAACCAACAAACCTCTAATGACCCCACCACTGATATAGCCGGCTAAAATAACCCAATTAGGCACGGGGGCAACGAGTAACTCTTCAATATTGCGCTGAAATTTTGTGGAATAAAAAGAAGATACTACATTGGCATAAGAATGACTAATCACCGACATTAAAATAACGCCCGGCACGATATAGTTCATATAACTAGCACCGTCCACAGTGCCAATTCGAGAGCCGATGAGTTCACCAAAGATTAAAAAATACAAAGCCGTGGTGATTGCAGGCGGCAATAAAGTTTGCGGCCAAATGCGTACGAAGCGAACAATTTCCTTAAATATAATTGTTCTTAATGGAATCAATACATTCATCAGTTCACCCCTTCAGACGTTGAATCAATTAAGTTTAAAAAGAGTTGCTCCAAGCGATTAGTTTTATTTTTTAAACTGACCACTCTTATATTCAAACTGCTTAATTGATTAAACAAGGCATTTAAACCAATTTCTTTAGGTACCAACACATTTAAAACTTTATCTGACACCTGCTCTATTTGATAACCAGAGATAACCGGCGTTGTTTGCAAAGGTTGCGATAAATCTAAGACAAAATGATCAACATGTAAGCGTGCTAATAAACTCACCATATCAGAATGCTCAACGATATTACCTTGATCAATAATAGCGATATTACGGCATAAACTTTCGGCTTCTTCAAGATAGTGTGTCGTTAAAATGATAGTCGTCCCATTGTCATTCAGGGTTTGCATCATCTTCCACATTGAGCGTCTAATTTCGATATCAACACCAGCCGTTGGTTCATCCAAAATTAATAATTTAGGTTCATGCACCATAGCCCGAGCAATCATTACCCGACGCTTCATTCCACCGGACAAACGACGCGAAACAGTATCTCGCTTATCCCATAAATCCATTTGCTTTAAACAAATTTCAGTACGCTCTAAGGCCTGTTTACGGGGTATGCCATAATAACCCGCCTGATTAAATACGATAGCTTTAACCGTATCAAACTGATTAAAATTGATTTCTTGGGGCACAACGCCTAAACAACTTTTTGCCTGTTCACGATCTTTATGCAAATCATGTCCAAAAATATTAACAGAGCCACTCGTACTATTAACCAATGAACTAATGATGCCAATAGCAGTAGATTTACCTGCGCCATTGGGACCTAACAAAGCAAAAAAATCACCTTGATCTACGTCTAGGTTAATTCCTTTTAATGCTTCAAAACCATTATTGTAGATTTTTCGCAAATTACGTATCGATAATGCATTCATATTGAAACTAACACTTAACGGGAGCCAATAAATAAGTTAAATTAGACTAGTGACATAAATAGCGCAGCGCTTAAGGTCACATTAAAAACCAACGAATTTTAACAGATATTAATACGCTTAGTACAAAACTGGATATTACGTGCCTATAAAACCACCCGAAATGGTCGCCGCTGTAGACCTTGGTTCGAACAGCTTCCACATGATCGTTTGCAGCCTAAAAGATGGCGCACCTCAAACGATTGACCGATTAAGAGAAATGGTGAGACTCGCCTCGGGGCTTGATGAATATAAAATATTAGATGAGCCCACTCAACAAAGAGCCTTAGCTTGCTTAGAGCGCTTTGGCCAAAGAATCAGCCACTTCCCAAAAGGTAGTGTGCGAATCGTGGGTACTAATACCTTACGCACCGCAGTCAATTCAAAAGACTTTTTATTAAAAGCAGAACAGGCATTAAATCACCCGATCGATATCATTTCAGGTATAGAGGAAGCACGTTTAATTTATCTAGGCGTTTCTTACAGCTTAAGCAGTAACGCCAAATTACGTCTAGTCATGGATATTGGTGGCGGCAGTACAGAATACATTATCGGTACAGGCGATACACCACAAGAAAAAGAAAGCTTACACATGGGCTGTGTCACTGTCAGCAATCTTTTTTTCAATGAAGGCAAACTATCCAGAAGCGCTTTTAATAAAGCGACACTTTATGCACAACAAAAACTGGAACCTTTCCAAAGAAAATTTCATCATCAAAACTGGGATGAAGCCATTGGCGCTTCAGGTAGTTTGCGATCTATTGCAAAAGTCCTAAAATCGACTGGCTGGAGCAATAATGGTATTACCCGTGCAGGGCTAGAAAAGTTAGCGGAACACTTAACCCAATGTACTCACATCAATGAATTAAATCTACCTGATCTTGATCCAGAACGCTTACCGGTATTTCCAGGTGGCTTGGCTATTGTCTATGCAACTTTCAAAAGCTTAGGCATCGAGCAAATGACAGTGTCTGATGGCGCATTAAGAGAGGGTCTAATACTCGACTTAGTCGGTAGAATCTATGATGAGGATATGCGTTCCGTCACCGTTAAGTCAGTGGTTGAACGTTATCATACTGATAAAAAACAAGCCGGTCGAATCAAAGATACCATTACAGTGTTGTTAACCCAATTAAAAGAAAACTGTCATTGGGCGATGAATGAAAACTGCATCCAATACTTAAACTGGGCCGCAGACTTGCATGAGATTGGTATTGATATAGCGCATAGTCAATATCATAAACACGGGGCTTATATTATTGAGAATGGCGATTTAGCAGGCTTCTCAAATCAAGACCAACGTGTCTTATCGACACTCGTTAGGTATCATAGACGCAAAATCAATCCTAATGCTTACACAGAATTACCCACCCCTTGGTCAGAGTTAGCCCCTTATCTAACCGTTGTTTTAAGATTAGCTGTTTTACTGCATCGTAATCGTTTAGAGCAAGCCTTACCTGACATTAAAATTAGCTTATTGAAAAATAAATTCTATTTACAATTCCCAGAACTCTACTTAGAACAATCACCGCTCACCCGAGCTGATTTAATACTTGAGGCTGACTACTTAAAAGCAGCGGGCTTTAAATTGGATTTTATATAGCGCTATCAAAATGAAACTAATACTAAGGCTCTTTACATATACATTAAGCACCTTAGTATTACTTTGTCTAATAGTTGTCATTTTTGGTGTCAGTAATGAACCTGAGGAGGCCATCGGTTGGACACTAACCCCGGATGATATTGGCCGAGCCAAGAAGATACTTCATGAAGGCGCCAAAACCAAGCCTGATGAAGTGGGTACCATTGAACTAACGAAAGATGATTTAAATCTTGCGACCAATTATCTATTAAATCGCTACATTCAAAGCGCAGTAAAGATAGAGCTAAAAAACAACGCAGTCAGATTTAGCGTCACTATGACCCTGCCCCACAAAAATATTCTGGGTCAGTACGTCAATATCAGTTTTAAATTAGGCAATGAAAAACCCACTGATCGACCAAAATTGACTAAATTTAAAGCGGGGGCCCTTATACTACCAGCCAGATTGGCGGCATTTATCATTGATACTGTCATTCATAATACACAGCTCAAAAACTACTATTTATTAGCGATAAACCCCCTTAAGTCGGTTGATATTAATGAACAGAGAGTGATAATTTCATATTACTCAAGTAAAGAAACCCGTATGCGTGCCGGCAATATCCTGACGCAAAATACCAATAACTCACCCGAGCTTAATATTTATCAACAAAAAATCAATGAAATTGTCAATCAACATGATCCCGCGTGGCGGCTGTCTCTTGCCGACCTATTAAAATCAACTTTTCAACTCGCATTTGAGCGGTCAACTGTTGATACGGCTATTAGTGAGAACAAACTCGCCATTATGGCAGTCAATAACTATGTCAATCACAAAGAACCTAAAGGTTTTTTAACGCCACCCACGGCTAATAACATAACCGAAAAATACTATCCGGCTTTTTTATATAAACGCGCAGACTTGGCTCAGCATTTTATAGGCTCAGCAGCTATTACTGCATCGACGGGAAGAGAGGTGGCTAAGGTAATGGGCGAAGAAAAAGAACTGAGTGATGCCAATGGTGGATCAGGCTTTAGCTTTATTGATTTAACGGCTGATAAAGCGGGGACAAAGTTTGGAGAAATAACTACTTCAAGTCCAGAGAATGCCCGTAAAGCGCAAAAGGCCATTGCAGAGATTAAAGACTACAGCGACTTTATGCCAGATCCTAGAGACTTACCAGAACACATGAATGAAGCAGAATTTAAAGATAAGTATGGCTCCATAGAAAGCCCTGTATATAAAGAGTTATCAAAAGAAATTGATAACCGAATTTCTAAAATGCTTTTGTATCAATAAACTTACCGTCTTTTACCGGCTATATAACCCAAAAAGGTAGAAACAATAAAACAAACTAAAATAATCCATGGAAAAAAAGTATCTGCAACGCTCATATTAGTACCCTATAAAATAAAGTTATATTTATAACAATTAGATATGACATCTGTATTAACTCATATCATGAGGACACTATATCAAATATTCCGCCACGAACTCAGCAAAAACAGCTTGATCATCATGCTTAATTGAACTTTGTAATTTTTTTTCTGTGAGTTCATCAATATCATCCAAATAGTCTTCTCTAAACTCTTCCCGCAAATATCGAGACCATTCAGTCTTGTTCTTGCACAAACTTTTAAAAGAACCCATAAATTGAATCTGAAATTGTATCTCAGCCAGTAAATCATTGAGGTCAGTTAACAAACTTTCATCATCCATAGAAATGGCGTCACTATCTGGCAAAAGCTTAACTATCTCTGCTTTAACTAAATCTCTAGACGCTTTATCCCCTTCTGATAAAGCATCAATCAAATCACACTGTAATGCCTGTAACAATTCATTTGCAGTGGCATACCAAAAGAAACTACCGCCGGCACTCTCATCATAAACATCTTCTAGAAAGAAACCATACGGAAACTCTAATGGATTTCTGCCTAACGCGGCTTCTAACGCTTCTAATAATTTTGCTTGGGTATCCATTTGTATCAACCGTCTAAAAAAGAATGGGAAATAATTTATAACGCACTTTGAGTTTATACTCTCGATAAAGAGGATCTAAAGAGAGATGTTTTTCTTCACTCACTATGCGTAAATACAAAAACAGCATTGAGACCCCATAAAAAACACCATTGACTATTGTCGTATTAGTTAACAGATAGCCCAAAAATGTTAAACAGTAACTCGCATAAATAGGATGTCTTACAAAACGATACATCCAAGCTGTTTTAATTTTTCTATTGGCGGCGATTATAGCAAAACTGCGATTAAGCGATAGTACACTCATCATTTGTATGATTGCACCGGTAATTATCAGGGTATTAGCAATAGGTAATAATCCCCATTCCGCAGGGCGAAAAAATAAGGGTGCGAATGTTCCCACGATAGCGACGAACCAATCATACATATTGACTGATAGTGTTTGCGGCTTAGTCCGAAAAATAAATAAAAACACGATAATTGATTCAGCAATTGCAAAAATCAGCATCGCGATGTGATGCGTATTTAAAAAGTTTTGTAAATGCGCATAAGCAAACAACAGATATATAAAGGCGAATATAACGCTACTAATAATATGCGCCCATCGCGATCTAAGCAATCTTATAAAAACATTCATTGTCTTCAGAACTTAACAGACAATTTAGAAACCTAAGAAACTAAAAAAACCTTCCTTCTTAGCTTCAAATTCAACTTGACCCACCACTTTTGCCAATACTCTTAAATCATGGGCAATGGTTGAGTTCTCGCTAGTTTCACACAGCGGTACACCCACATTAGCAGCGGATTCTACCCGCTCAAAATCATTGACTATCGTATACACATTATTATGATTAAGTAGACTTTTTAAATCTTCGACACGAAGACTATTTTTTGGATCATAGCGATTGATCACAATGACAATTTTTTCTAAGGGGATATCCAGCTCTTTATTAAGCACTTGAATCAAACGCCGACCATCTCTATATTGCGCTAAATTTTGTTGAATAACCAAAACAATTTGATCGGCCTGATTCATGACTAAACTTGATAAAGGATCAATTAAGCGCGGTAAATCAATGACAATCTGATTAAAATTAAGCTTTAGAAGATCCAATAATTTTTTGAGCTTAGAGATATTTAACTCACCCGGCAATAGTATTTCAGTCGGTGATGGTAACAATAAACTTAAACTATCATCATACTTTAATAGATACGCTTCTAAAGACACTACATCTAAATCATCAACCGCATTCACCGCTTGGGTCAGGGTATATTTAGGCATCTGATCAAAGTTCAGTCCAATCGTACCAAACTGTAAATCTAGATCCACTAGCGCTACCCTTAATTGGGCTTCTCTGGAAAGAATATAAGCCACATTACTGGCTATAAAACTAGAACCACTTCCCCCCTTAGCATTAATAAATACATTTAAACGATTAAGTGTAGTCGTGTTAATACTTTGAGTAATATTTTTTTTAATATTATTAAAAACATCAACCAGTCTGTCTTGATAATGTTTCTCATCGATAAAGTCTTTTACACCTGCGCGGAGAGCACGGGTTAATAATTCCACATTACTCTGATCACCGATGATAATCATGGACGATTTTTTTTCAGCTAAACCTTCTAAATAGGCTAGTTCTTGTAAGGCATTGCTATCTAAATTAACCACAACGATACTATTTTCATCGTTAATATTTTGACTTATGGCGTCAACAATATTAGTACTACAAAGCACTTTATTTTTGCGCGTCACTAAATCAGACAGCAAACTATATTGCTTATCCAATACATCATCGTCAACGCCAATTAAAATCAAATTAACTTTATTTAATTCCATGCTGATTATCTTATCTCGTGACTCTTCAAAGGTGTAATATCCATACTCTAGTAGGTAGTAGGGTTGCCCCAATAGTTAACTAACTTGGGTGGCTTATTAGCGCCGTCACTCGGTCCTGTACCACCCGAACCAGACAACTGACAATTACTCAGATTATTACCACCCATGGCCACCATCTGTGCCGTAATCGTTTTAGCACCTTGTTTTGCACTTAAAATATGCATACATCCAAATGCTGTAATTGGCGTCGGCTGCAGACCACCGCTTGTAGGTAAGGTATCGCAGTTGGGCGTTGA